>CABRLT010000040.1 GCA_902471785.1 uncultured Collinsella sp. | reverse complement strand
GTTACCGCAAGGGCAACGGGCTTCTCAGTTTAAATGGTGCCCCCAGCGGGATTCGAACCCGCGATATCCACCTTGAAAGGGTGGCGTCCTTGGCCGCTAGACGATGGGGACAGCGGGAAAGAGTATAGCAGACTTTTTTAGCCGTTCACATATCGTTGGCAAACTGAAAAACCACCACAAAGGAGTAGGTTTCTATTCCGATTTTCAAATATCTCAATCTGTAATATCTGGGCGGGCAAATCGGCTCTATCTGTTATAGATCGAGACAGACGGCGCACGTCGGGACGAACATCTCAATCTGTAACAGTAAGACGACTTTCAACGGCCTAGATGTTACAGATCGAGACAAACAAACGTGGCAGATCAAAACCACCACAAAGGTGCCTGTCCCCTTTGTGGTGGCGAGGCGTTAGGGGAGGAGCTTCATCGCGGCGTCGTGGGCGGCGTGCTCGTAGGTGTCGTCGAGGGGCTTGAGCGGCAGCAGGGCGGCGGCCTGCGCATCGCCGCGGCGCTCGAGGGCGTGCGCGATCAGCCAGTCGGCGAGTTCGGGGTTCTTGGGCAGCGCCGGCCCGTGCAGGTACGTGCCGATGACGCCCTTGTAGATGAGGCCCTCAAGGCCATCGTCGCCGTTGTTGCCGGTGCCCGTGACGACGGACGTTCCGAGTGGCGTGGCCTCTGCATCGAGCAGGGTGCGGCCGCCGTGGTTCTCAAATCCCACAAAGGGCTCGGGTGCCAGATCGGTTTTGACGGCTACGTTGCCGATCAGGCGGTCGGAGCCGCGTACGGTTTCGGCGGCAATGACCCCCAGACCCTCAATGCGATTCTCACCCATATAGTACGAACGGCCGAGCAGCTGATAGCTGCCGCAGATGGCGAGCAACGAACCGCCATCCTCAACATAGGATGCGACCTTGTCTTTTTGAGCGAGCAGTTCATGTGCGACCGCCAGCTGGTCGCGGTCGGAGCCACCGCCCATCATGACGATATCGGCGTCGGTGAGATCGAGCGACTCGCTCATACGGACCTCGTCCACGCGCACGGGAATGCCGCGCCAAGCGCAGCGGCGCTCGAGCGCGATAACATTGCCGCCGTCGCCATAGAGGTTAAGGGCATCGGGATACAGGTAGACGATGCGCAGCGGGCGCGAAAGCTCGACTGGCGCGATGCCGACAGGAAGAGCGCTGCCGTCGGCACGGGCTATGGCGCGGGCAGCAACAGCGTCGGCAGTGGCGCCCTTCAGTCCGTCGAGTTCCTTGACCAGCGGCGGGAAGGCCGTGTAGTTGGCGACGGCGTAGAAGGTGTCATCGGCGGCTTCATCCACAACGGCGCCAATTGCCTGCGCGACGTCCGAGATAATCGCGGCATCGATGCCGGCGTACTTGAGGCGTACCTGCATGTCGTGCGCACGCGTGCCTCCGGCAAAGGCGACAAGTCCTGGGGTATCGGCGATGCGCTCAAAGTCGACGTCGTAGATCCACGATACATCGTGTCCGTCGGCGTCGTTGTCGTTGAGGAAGAAAGCGCAGAGTCTGCCGCCTGCCGTCTTGATGGACTGGATTTGTCGATCGAAGCCTACGGGATTCTTAGCCAGGTTGGCCTCGACGGTGCGGCCGGCGATATCCCAGCGGCCCATGCGTCCGCCGGCGGGGACGTAGGCATCGAGCGTGGGCTGCAGGTGCGCGGTATCCACGCCTAACTCATGTGCGGCAAAGAATGCAGCGGCAACGTTGTAGACCATGTACAGGCCGTTGTAGCGCGTGGCGATGTGTGCGGCAGCCGCGTCGGACGCAGATCCAAAGACCAGGTCAAAGCCGTAGCCGTCGCAGCCGAGCTCTACGCCCGTCACGCGACGGACAAGCGCAGGGCGTGCCCAACCGCACGAGGGGCAATGGTAGGCGCCGAGCTGGCCGTATTGCACGTAGTCATACTCCAGCGGCGCGTTGCACTGTGAGCAAAAACGTGAGTCGCTAATGCGGTCAGACTCGGTGTTGGTGGCGCCGTCGATGCCAAAGGCAATACTCGCGTTGGGAACGCGCGCGGCAATCGAGGCGCACAGCGGGTCGTCGGCGTTGTAGATGAGCGTCGTTGCCGGCGAAAGCTCCAACGCGTGGGCGATGACCTCCTGGGTGTGATCGATCTCGCCATAGCGATCCAGCTGGTCACGGAACAGGTTGAGCAGCACAAAGTACGTCGGCTTGAGCTTGGGCAGAACGCGTACGGTGTAAAGCTCATCGCACTCAAAAACGCCCACGCGCTTGCCGCTGCTGGTGTGTTTAAGGCCGCCGCGGGCCTCGAGCAGAGCACCTACCACACCAGGCTCCATATTGTTGCCGGCACGGTTGCACACCACGGCAGCACCGCTGGCAGCAACGGCGTCGGCGATGAGGTTGGAAGTGGTGGTCTTGCCATTAGTACCCGTAATCACCACGCTGCGGTCGACAAGGCCAGCGAGGTCGCTCAGCAACTCGGGGTCGATCTTCATGGCGATGCGGCCGGGGAGTACGCCGCCCTGGCGCTTAAGGACGGAGCGCAGCCCCCAGCGAGCGATATCGCTCGAGGTGCAGGCAAGAGATGAGCGGAGGTTCATGAAACCGTTCCTAACGTAAACGACATGGTCGGGTCGAGTGCGTCACTAAAATCCGTAGCGGCGCGCAAATTCCTGGGCAAGCTGCGATACATCTTCGCAGGCGTTGGCCCAGGGGGCAAAGTCGGGAGTGTCCGAGATAATACCGTCCGCTTCCCAAACGGCCTGGTGCGAAAGATCCCAGGGATCGTGTGGCTCGGGCCGGCAGGGAAGGTACGGTGTCTGGTACATGGGGTTCAGTAAGAAGAACGCGCCACCCTCGCAGCGGTTGGCAAACTCACGCAGCGCGCGTGTCGCCGGGCGCATCTTGTTTGTTTTGAACAGCAGAATCGTGCGGGCGAGCAGATACCAAGGAGAGTTCTCGAGGGCATCGGCCCCCATCTGCTCCTCGAGCTGGTGGGCCAGGGCAAAAAAGCCGTCCTCGTCTTCCAAGCGAGCGAGGGCGAGTAACACGGTGCCTGCCGCTCGGGTGGGATAGCCTTCCGCCTTAAGAACACGGCGAGAATAGTTGACGGCAGCACGGTAGCGGGCGCTCGCCATGCACAGCTGCGAGATGGCCTCGAGTGTGTGAAGCCACCCGATAAGCGCCGGCTCGCTCACGGTGAGCTCTGCCGCCGTCACGCCGTCCGTCAAAACTTTGTTGGCCCAGTAGTGCGGGGCCTCCATATCGAACCCGGGCACGCTTTGCTGCAGGTAATCGGCCGTGGTTGCCTCGAGCTTCATCAGGTCGCCCAGGCAGGCGTCAACGGGTGTGTCGGCCAGGATGATGGCGAGCAGCTGCGCGTCGACGGTCAGTGCGTCGACGCGGACAATCTTGAGCAGCTCATCGCGCATGTCGTCGAACAGGCGATTGCGCGTCTGCTCAAACTCCTCGTCGCTGCCCATATCTTCGATGCGATGGAGCTCGTCGAGCAGGTGGCGATGAACACCGGCATAGGACAGCAGCGCCTGGGCATGCTCGGACTGCGCGTACTTTTGGGGATTCGCACTAATGTCGTTATGGACAAGCTCGCGTGCTGCATCGGTGAGCTCGGGGTGCGACGCCAGATAGGTGCGCTCCAGGTAGGCGGGGATGTAGACGCTCGGATCCATTAGAGGTCTCCTCCCTTAAATGGAAGCCCCTGCTCGGCTGCGCGCAGGATGCGCTCGTCGATTTGGGAGCGCACGATGTCGTTGGTGGCGACCCAGGCGGCAAAGCTGGCGTTGTCGGGGGCGCCCAGGCCCTCCTGCAGTACCGGCGTCGCCTCGGACAGCGCAAGGACAAGCTCGTCGGTGGAGCCCACACCCACGTTGACGCGGGCATAGACGCCATCGGGAAACTCGGTTTGGAAGTAGAGTGCCTCGGCTGCGTGCGGACACGAGCGCACCAGGATGCGCAGGTAGTGCTCGGCGCCCTCGTAATCCAGCTCGCGCCAGGCTGCGCTCATCAGTGCGATGAGCGTCCACGGGTCCAGGTCGCGCTCCGCATCTTTGGGACGGCGGCGCAGCGGCGCGTTGGCAAGATAGGGCACGGAGTGGGCGGAACGAAAACGCTTGAGCTCCTCGGCAGGGTATTCGAGCTTTGCCATGGCAAGCATCGCAGTATGGCGGACGCCGGCGGGGTCGTTGGGCGCAAAGTCCAAGCTGCGATTCGCGGCTTCGAGCGACATGCGGTAGCGTCCGCTAATGAGCGCGCGCGATGCCAAGGCGGCAAGCCAGCGCAGGTAGGGGCGGCGCATAAGGTCGCCTGCGGCCTCACGCTCGTAGGGGTCCTGCGCCGAGGCGGTCTTGAGCGCCAGATCGTGCTCCACCTCGTCGCACTTGGACACCAGATACTGCACGTATTCCTCGTTGGAGCCGGCGGTGAGGGCGGTCAGCATGCGCTGAGCGTCCCAGTTGGTCGGGTCGAGCGCGGCTGCCTCGCGGAGCATGTTCTCGGCAGCTGCCTCTTCTTGCTCTGCCTGGGTATCGTCAGGGATAAAGGGAATGCGGTAGTCGACAGCCTCGACCACCTTGGCAATGAGGTGCCCGGCGCGGTCGCGGTCGTGCACGATGAGCGGTGCGGGGTTGCGGGTGAATTGTTCCATCAGACGCTCTACGGCGGCACCGTCGGTGAGCGGGATATTGTCGCGGCGCAAGGCCTCAAGAACGAGGCGATGGCAATCCTCTTGAATGGGATCGAATGCCATGGGGCCTCCTTTGCTGCGGTTAGGGTTCAAATGTTTCTATATAAGGTTCTAGTTTACCCGCATGTGGCACGCCGGGGGTGCCGCACTTGGACTTGCACCTTTGCACCACGAAGACGGATGTCGCACAAATGTCGGCACCTTGGACGACCGAGTGGTATCACGGTGCCGCAAACGGTCGATTTTTGGCGGCGAACGGTGCATATTTTGGAGGGGCACAGTCCTGCCCGGGATATGTGGTCAACCTTGATAAAACGTTTGCCCAGCTTGGGAGTATGAATGCCGCACAAGGGTCTTCAGGGATAGAAAAAACGTTTCATCATTGGCGGCTTTAGGTGAATAACTGACCAACCAGAACGGTAAAATAGTGTTTGTCTGAGCGTTGAGACGTTTAGACATCGCGCATTGTCATCGCCGGCAACGCGCAAACCGGTCCTAACGGAGCCAATTGGGTGCTCCGTTATATACGCAAGTCTAAGAGGGGCTTGTTTAGGAGGCACAGTATGGGACGTTTTACCAATCCTCGCGATTTGTACTTTGGTGAGGGCGCTCGCCACGAGGTGAAGAACCTCAAGGGCAAGAAGGCCATCATCGTTTCTGGCGGCAGCTCTATGCGCCGCGGCGGGTTCCTGCAGGACGTCGAGAACGACCTTAAGGAAGGCGGTTTCGAGGTCAAGCTGTTCGAGGGCGTCGAGTCCGACCCGTCCATCGAGACGGTCATGAAGGGCGCCGAGGCCATGCGCGAGTTCGAGCCCGACTGGATTATCGCCATCGGTGGCGGCTCGCCCATCGATGCCGCTAAGGCCATGTGGGTCTTCTACGAGTATCCCGAGGAGTCCTTCGATAACATCATCCAGCCGTTCAGCTTCCCCGAGCTGCGTCAGAAGGCTCATTTCTGCGCCATCTCCTCTACCTCCGGCACCGCTACCGAGGTCACCGCGTTCTCCGTCATTACCGACTACGCCAAGGGCATCAAGTACCCGCTGGCCGACTTCAACATCACCCCTGATGTCGCCATCGTCGACCCCGAGCTCACCTACACCATGCCCGCCAAGCTGTGCGCTCACACCGGCATGGATGCTCTGACCCACTGCATGGAGGCCTACGTTTCCACCTGCGCCTCTATGTTCACCGACGCCAACGCTCTGCACGGCATCCGCGAGATCGTCGAGTGGCTGCCCAAGTCCTATGCTGGCGACCATGAGGCCCGTCAGCACATGCACGAGGCTCAGTGCATCGCCGGTATCGCCTTCTCCTCGGGCCTGCTTGGCATCGTTCACTCCATGGCTCACAAGACCGGTGCTGCCTTTGAGAACGGCCACATCATCCACGGTGCTGCTAACGCCATGTACCTGGGCAAGGTCATCCAGTGGAACTCCAAGGATCCCCGTGCTGCCGAGCGTTACGCTTACGTGGCCAAGGAGATCCTGCACCTTCCCGGCGAGACCAACGAGGAGCTCATCGCTGCACTCGTCCAGAAGATTCGCGACCTCAACGACCAGCTCAACATTCCGCAGTCCATCAAGGATTACGCGAATGGTGGCGTGAAGGTCGACGCCGAGAACCCGCAGATGGTTTCCGAGGAGGAGTTCCTCGCCAAGCTGCCCGAGATCGCCGCGAACGCCGAGCAGGACGCCTGCACGCCCGAGAACCCGCGTGAGACCAAGGCTGCCGACTTCGAGAAGATCCTCAAGGCCTGCTACTACGACACCGACATCGATTTCTAATCGACTCTTGTTATCGTAACGAGGGGCTCCGCACGTATCTGTACGGAGCCCCTTTCTTTTTTCTTTTAGAGAATGGGATAGTTATGGCTGCAATTTTCAATAGCCCCAGCAAGTACATCCAGGGTCCGGACGAGCTCGCCAAGCTCGGCTCTTACGTTGAGCAGCTCGGCGCTAAGGCCCTCGTCATCGTGACGCCTTCGGGCAAGAAGCGCGTCGGTGCCAAGATCGAGGGCGGTTTTACCGAGGCTAAGGCCGAGCTGCTGTTTGAGGACTTTAACGGCGAGTGCTCCAAGGGCGAGGTCGATCGCCTGGTTGCGCTCGCCCGTGACAACGGTTGCGACATCATCGTCGGCGTCGGTGGCGGCAAGATCCTCGACACCGCGAAGGCCGTTGCCTATTACCTGGAATCCCCGGTTATCATTTGCCCCACCATTGCTTCGACCGATGCCCCGTGCTCGGCGCTTTCGGTGCTCTATACCGATGACGGCCAGTTCGACAAGTACCTCTTCCTGAAGGCAAACCCCAACATTGTCCTGATGGATACGACGGTTATCGCGGCGAGCCCGGTGCGCCTGACGGTTTCCGGTATGGGCGATGCACTCGCAACCTACTTTGAGGCCCAGGCGACGCATGATGCCGACGGTGGCACTTGCGCCGGCGGCAAGGGCGGCATGGCTGGCTTGGCGCTCGCCAAGCTCTGCTACGAGACGCTTATGGCCGATGGCGTCAAGGCCAAGGTCGCGCTGGAGAAGGGTGCGCTCACGCCTGCCGTCGAGCACATCATCGAGGCCAATACGCTGCTTTCGGGCATTGGCTTTGAGAGCTCGGGCCTTGCTGCTGCTCATGCCATCCACAATGGCCTGACGATGCTGCCCGAGTGCCACGGCATGTATCACGGCGAGAAGGTCGCCTTTGGCACTATCGTCCAGCTGGTACTCGAAGATGCTCCGACTGAGAAACTCGAGGAAGTCTTGGGCTTCTGCATTGAGCTGGGCCTACCGGTCACGATGAAGGAACTTGGCGTTGCCGAGCTTACGCGCGAGCAGGTCATGATTGTTGCCGAGGCCGCGTGCGCGCCCGAGGACACCATGTGCAACATGCCGTTTGAGGTGACGCCCGAGATGGTCGCAAACGCCATCCTGGGTGCCGACGCGCTGGGCCACTACTATCTCAT
This sequence comes from uncultured Collinsella sp., assembly GCA_902471785.1. GTDB lineage: Bacteria > Actinomycetota > Coriobacteriia > Coriobacteriales > Coriobacteriaceae > Collinsella. The sequence continues at coordinate 485 of CABRLT010000040.1, read as the reverse complement.
GGATGAGTAAATCAAGCTAAGGAAGGGGCAAGGCCAGCAGGTGGCTTTGCCCCTTTTTGCTATGGTGCAAAGCAACCTGTCCCCAATGCACAAGATGGTGCAGGGGCAGGTTAGTTTGCACCAATCGTTGTTTGATGAAGGGTGGATTCTCGTATGGTGCTTCCTATGGTTTACGGCGGTCCCGGCCGGTATGTTCAGGGGTCGGGTGAGCTCTCGCGCCAGGGCAGGTATTTGTCATGGTTGGGCTGCGCTGCCTATGTCTTGTTTGACCAGGGTACCGAGGATCGGCTGTGCAAGCAGATCGTCGATGGATTTCTGGACGACGATCTGAGTGAGCCGTTCTTTAAGATTTATGACGGTCCGTGTACGGAAGACGCCGTTGTCGAAATGGCTAAGGAAGCCCAGGCCGAGTATTGCGACATGGTGGTGGGTATTGGCGGCGGCAAGATGCTCGATATCGCCAAAGCAGTAGCGTTTTATGCCGA
>CABRLT010000039.1 GCA_902471785.1 uncultured Collinsella sp. | reverse complement strand
CCGTGTATCTAGAGGTTTTCGTTGACAGCCCCCAAGGTTGCATCGTATTATCTTTTTCGTTCGCGGGGGCGGCGGTCCAAAAGACCAAAGAACCAGCGGATACTTGAACGATTGGGAGTTTGCCCGAGTGGTTAATGGGGACGGGCTGTAAACCCGTTGGCTCTGCCTACATAGGTTCGAATCCTATAGCTCCCACCCGTCAAGTGCCTGTATAGCTCAGTCGGTAGAGCACTTCGTTGGTAACGAAGAGGTCACCAGTTCAAGTCTGGTTGCAGGCTCCATCCGGCGGTGTAGCTCAGTTGGTTAGAGCACACGGTTCATACCCGTGGCGTCACTGGTTCGAATCCAGTCACCGCTACCATAGGTAACACGGTGGCTTCTCAATAGTATGTTGAGAGGCCACTATGGTATAAAGGCAAAGTCCCGTCCGGGGACGACCTGTTAAGAGGAGGGCTTTATGGCCAAAGAGAAGTTTGAGCGCACTAAGCCGCATGTTAACATCGGCACCATTGGTCACGTCGACCACGGCAAGACCACGCTGACCGCCGCCATCACCAAGGTTCTCTCTGAGACCGAGGGCTGCAAGGCTGACTTCACTGCGTTCGAGAACATCGACAAGGCTCCCGAGGAGCGCGAGCGCGGCATTACGATCTCCGTCTCCCACGTTGAGTACGAGACTGCTGCCCGTCACTACGCTCACGTTGACTGCCCGGGCCACGCTGACTACGTCAAGAACATGATCTCCGGTGCTGCTCAGATGGACGGCGCTATCCTGGTCATCGCCGCTACCGACGGCCCCATGGCTCAGACTCGCGAGCACATCCTGCTCGCCCGTCAGGTCGGCGTTCCCTACATCGTCGTCTTCCTGAACAAGTGCGACATGGTCGACGATGACGAGCTCATCGACCTCGTCGAGATGGAGACCCGTGAGCTCCTCTCCGAGTACGATTTCCCCGGCGACGACATCCCCGTCATCCGTGGTTCCGCTCTGGGCGCTCTCGAGGGCGACGCCAAGTGGATGGACGCCATTCGCGAGCTCATGAAGGCCGTCGACGAGTACATCCCGACGCCTGCTCGTAACAACGACCTCCCGTTCCTGATGGCCGTTGAGGACGTTATGACCATCTCCGGCCGTGGTACCGTTGCTACCGGCCGTGTCGAGCGCGGTGAGCTCAAGCTCAACGAGCCCGTCGAGATCGTCGGCATCAAGGATACCCAGAACACCGTCGTTACCGGTATCGAGATGTTCCGTAAGTCCATGGACTTCTGCGAGGCTGGCGACAACGTCGGTCTGCTGCTCCGCGGCATCAAGCGCGAGGACATCGAGCGCGGCCAGGTTCTCTGCAAGCCCGGTTCGGTTACCCCGCACACCAAGTTCACCGGTGAGATTTACGTTCTGACCAAGGAGGAGGGCGGCCGTCACACCCCGTTCTTCGATGGTTATCGTCCTCAGTTCTACTTCCGTACCACCGACGTTACCGGTACGGTCAAGCTCCCCGAGGGCACCGAGATGGCTATGCCTGGTGACCACATCACCATCGAGGGCGACCTCATCCACCCGATCGCCATGGAGGAGGGCCTGCGCTTCGCTATCCGCGAGGGTGGCCACACCGTCGGTTCGGGCATCGTCTCCACGATCATTGAGTAAATTAGCTCTTTGATATAGCTGACTTAGAGAACCCGGCACTTATATGGGTGCCGGGTTCTTTTCTGCAATGGATATTGAGCCGTTGCTGGTGTCGAGAGGATCGATAATGGTCCTGGATGCACCGTCGATTAGCTCTCGATGGCTTCATTGATGTGTTCCAAATATGAATGGATCCACCGAGAACCAATTGACTCGAGGTTTTCATTGACAGCACTTACGTGGAGCTGATAAAGTAACAACTCGTGCCCGTACGGGGCGGAAATGAAAGGTTCAGGATACATGCGTACTCTAGTTACTCTTGCGTGCACTGAGTGCAAGCGCCGCAACTATACGACCACCAAGAACAAGTCGACCATGCCTGATCGTATGGAGATCAAGAAGTATTGCCCCTGGTGCCGACACCACACGCTGCACAAAGAGACTCGCTAGTCTCTAGTCATATACGCCAGTAGTTCAATTGGTAGAGCATCGGTCTCCAAAACCGAGTGTTGAGGGTTCGAGTCCTTCCTGGCGTGCCAGTCATTATTCCGTAAGCTCCCACTTGGGGGCTTACGGTTTACTCATGTATAAGCGCATTGCGCGGAGGTAACCCAAATGGCCAACAAGAAGAACAAGAAGAAGGCTCAGCAGCCGGCACCTGCCAACAAAGCTGCCGCCAACTCCAAGGTTGAGGCCAAGAAGGCCGTTGCCAAGAAGAACGAGAAGGCTGCGAAGTCCAAGAAGAACGAGAAGCCTGGTTTCTTCGCCCGCACCAAGAAGTATTTCGCTTCGGTCAAGTCCGAGATGAAGCGTGTCACGTGGCCCGATAAGAAGGAGCTCGTGAACTACTCGGTTGTTGTTTGCGCTTCTCTGATCGTCGTCGGCGTCGTCATCGCTCTGCTCGATGCTGGCTTTGGCGAGGCTCTTGCTCTGTTCTCTGGATTGAGGGGCTAAACCATGTCTAAGCGTTGGTACGTCGTTCACACTTACTCTGGATACGAGAACCGCGTTAAGTCCGATCTCGAGCATCGCATCGAGACTATGGGCATGCAGGACCGTATCTTTGATATCGAGATTCCTATGGAGCGCGTCACCGAGATTAAAGAGGGTGGCAAGCGTGAGACCAAGGATTCCAAGATCTTCCCGGGTTATGTCCTGGTCCGCATGGAGATGGATGACGATGCTTGGACGTGTGTTCGCAACACGCCCGGCGTCACCGGTTTCCTGGGCGGCAACGGTAAGCCCGCACCGCTTTCCCGCGATGAGTACAATAAGATGACTCGTCGTCCCGGTAAGGGCGATTCGCCCAAGCGCACCTCGGTTGATATTCAGGTCGGCACGTCCGTCCGCGTCACCGATGGCCCGCTTACCGACTTTGATGGCAAGGTCTCCGAGGTTAACACCGAGGCTGGCAAGCTCAAGGTCACGCTAATGATCTTTGGCCGCGAGACGCCGGTCGAGCTCGACTTTAACCAGGTCGCTGTCATCGCTTAAGTTTTCGTCCGTTCGCGCGAGCGTGCTTCTTCTGTGACTGCTCATCTCAGGAGTGCTTCTAACACGTGCGTGCTTACGATATAGCAAGTACCTCACACTCGTGATTCGAAAGGAATGACCATGGCTGAGAAGAAGGTTGCCAACGTCATTAAGCTCCAGATTCCTGCTGGTGCAGCTAACCCCGCTCCTCCCGTCGGCCCCGCCCTGGGCGCTGCTGGCGTGAACATCATGCAGTTCTGCCAGGCCTTTAACGCCGAGACGCAGGACAAGAAGGGCGACATCATCCCCGTTGAGATCTCTGTCTACGAGGATAAGTCCTTCTCCTTCATCACCAAGACCCCGCCGGCGGCTCACCTCATCAAGAAGGAGCTGAACCTCAAGTCTGGTTCCGCTAAGCCCCAGGCCGACAAGGTTGGTCAGCTCTCCCAGGAGCAGCTCACCAAGATCGCCGAGATCAAGATGCCGGACCTCAATGCCAACGACATTGACGCCGCCAAGAAGATCATCGCCGGTACCGCCCGTTCCATGGGCGTCACCATCGCTGAGTAGCGATTTCTTATGGTAACGACGGGTGCTCCGACCGGGGTGCCCGTTAAATGTGTGCAATAGGGCACACGATACGATGTGGGAGGGCTCACGCCCGTTTAACCACAGGAGGTAATGCACATGGCTAAGCATGGTAAGAGCTATAACGCCGCTGCCGAGAAGATCGACCGCGCCACGCTCTACACCCCCCTTCAGGCTGCCAAGCTCATCAAGGAGCTCGACACCGCCAAGTTCGACGAGACCGTCGAGGCCCACTTCCGTCTGGGAATCGATACTCGTAAGGCTGACCAGAACATCCGTGGTTCCATCTCCCTGCCCCACGGCACCGGCAAGACCGTTCGTGTTGCCGTCTTCGCCGAGGGCGAGAAGGCCCGCGAGGCTGAGGCTGCCGGCGCCGACATCATTGGTTCCGACGAGCTCGTCGCCCAGATTCAGAAGGGCGAGATCAACTTCGACGCCGCTATCGCTACGCCGAACATGATGGCCAAGGTTGGCCGCATCGGTAAGATCCTTGGTCCCCGTGGCCTCATGCCGAACCCCAAGCTCGGTACTGTGACCATGGACGTCGCCAAGATGGTCTCCGAGCTCAAGGCTGGCCGCGTTGAGTACCGCGCCGACCGCTACGGCATCTGCCACGTGCCCCTGGGCAAGAAGTCCTTCTCCGAGCAGCAGCTCGTCGAGAACTACGCTGCCCTGTACACCGAGATCCTGCGCGTCAAGCCCTCTTCTGCTAAGGGCAAGTACGTCAAGTCCATCTCCGTGTCTTCCACCATGGGCCCTGGCGTCAAGGTCGATCCCGCTGTCCAGCGTGACTTCCTGGCTGAGTAACTAACAGTTACTGCCTGAGCAAAGCAAGCATTGCTAAAGAAACCCGGTTATGCCTTTTGCAGGACCGGGTTTCTTGCTATCGCGTCAAAAGCACCACAAAGGGGACAGTGTCCTCTTTGTGGTGGTTACCAGGGTGTTCTGGCCGTTGAGGACTCAATGGCTTCGTGGCGTTTGAGCTCGCGGCGCATGGTTTGTGAGTTGAGCCAGGCTGCTTGCCAGCCGCGGATGGGGTAGTGCGTCTGGTCGAGCTCAAACTGCGTATAGCCGCAGGCGTTGATGATCGTCGTTCCACACACATGCTGACGCTCGCGCTGAAAATCGCAACCGTAGCTTTGGTGCACATGTCCGTGCACCATGTAGTCGGGATTCCAGGATTCGAGTGCTGTGTTAAAGCATTCGAATCCTCGATGCGGCAGATCGTCCAGATCACCCATACCGGCGGCGGGTGCATGGGTAAGCAGAATGTCGCACCCGCCGACCATCCTAACCTTACGCGACAGCTTACGCATGCGCTTGGACATCTCGCGTTCGGTGTACATGTTGGCGCCGTCGCGATAACGCATGGACCCGCCAAGGCCCGCAATGCGAATCCCTCGGTACGTGTACACGCTGTCTTCCACGCAGATACATCCGCCCGGTGCATGACGTGCGTAGCGGTCATCGTGATTGCCGCGCACGTAGATGAGCGGTTTGTTGATGACCGTAACCAAAAACTCAAGATAGTCCGGGTCCAGATCGCCGGCGGACAAAATCAGGTCGACTCCCTCAAAGCGTTCCTTGCGAAAGCACTCCCAAAGGCATCGTTCTTCGGTATCGGCTATTGCAAGGATTTTCATAGGGCAGGGACTTTCGGCTCATCGTCGAGCTGCGGAATGGTGCCTACCACGTTGTCCGCCAGCCAATTCATCTCGACAATCTGCGTGCTCGGCAGCGGAGGGAAGCCTTCGATCTGTACCACGCCGTCCTGGCTGTGGAGCTCGCCGCCAAAGGGGTTGATGGAACCCTCGACGATGCCGTTGCGGAGCAGCTGTACCAGCTTACGCGTTTGATAGGGCAGGCCCGGGGCATAGCGGATATCGATGACGCCCGAGCTCATGCCGTACCAGTAGTTGACGGCGCGCACTTGGTTGTCGTCGCTGGTCTCGTCCCACGTGCCGTGCAGCAAGCTTCGCACGATGAGCTCGTAGTAGCGGCCCCAGTTCCACACGGGCATGGCGATGCCGGCGACCTTGCCGTCGACCAGGCGGTGGAGTCCGTAGGCCGTGGGATCCTCCAGTGACTTAGACATATCGGCGCCGGTCATGACGCTCACGCCTTCGCGGCGCATGGCCTCGGCGAGACCTCCAGCGGGCACATCGCCCCAGGTCAGGATAATTTGCGCGCGGGGGTCGAGCAGCGAGGCGCCGATGGCAAAGGCGTTGATCTCGCTAAGCGCGCCCGAGGCGAAGACCGACGCGTGGTAGCCGATACGGTGGTTGTCCGCCATACTGGCGGCAAGGGCGCCCAGGAGGAACTTGGCCTCGTACATCTTGCCAAAGTACGAACGGACGCTTTGGTGGGGAAGGCCGATAGAGCAGTTAAGGAACCGCACCTGGGGATACTCAACGGCAGCTCTGAGCGTGTATTCCATCAGGCGGTGCGAGGTCGAGAAGATGACGTTAGCTCCATGTTTGACAGCCGTTTCCACGGCGGCGTAGAACACGTCCGGATCGTGGCAGTCCTCGAACGCTTCGGTGCGCACGATGCCACCAAAGTGCTCATCAAGATACTGGCGGCCCTGGTCGTGCAGGCTGTCCCAGCTCGACGTGGCACAGGGAAACTCGTGGATAAAGGCGATTCGCATGGGATTGGCGGTGGAGTAGACGGTCTTGCTCATAAAGAAGTTGAGCACGCCCGAGGTGGACTTGGCGGGCGACTCCTCCTCATCGACGCTCGGCGCTTCGACAAGATCGACCTTGTCCTCGTCATTTTTGCCGGCAATGACCAGCTCGCGCCAAATCTTGCACAGGCGGTTTACGACGATATCCGTTGGCGTATCCAGCAGACGGTCCTGGTTGTACACATTGAGGTACACGAGCATGGCGTCGGCAGGCGTAATGTCCAGGTGGTCGCCGCCTGCGCGAAGGTAGGCGCGCTTAAAGAGCAGGAAGGTGTGGCGCAGGTAGTCGACCTTTTTCTGCGGCCATTTTTCGATAAGGTTCTGACCGAGCATCTTGGCGAGCGTTTCGTAGCTTCCCTCACGCGAGAACTCGATCTCGTATAGGGGGCAGACGCGCCAAAACGCGCAGAACTCACCGTACAGGCGGCTTTCGACGGAATCCCATGTGCCGGGGTAAAGACGGGTGACCTTGGCCGAAATCGTCGGGGCGTCTAGGAATTTGAGGACACTGACGCGTTTGTTGCCTTCCTGGACATAGAACCGATGCATAAACTCGGTGACGATGATGGGGTCGCGATAGCCCTCGGTTACCTGGATGTCGTAGAGGTTGGACCACTTGCGGGCGAACTCGGTGTTAAACGGAAGCAGGGGCATAAAGTTACACGAAAAGGCGGACTGACGGCCTTTGGTGACCGTGCCGACGACCATTTCGAGCGGAATATCCCTTAGGCCGACATTCTCTCGCTGACCTAAGGGGAGCTGAGCAACCAAGCTATCGAGGTCCGTAAGGTATGGGTGCTCGCTTTGGCTGATGGCGCGACGGCGTCCCTGCTCGCCGCGCTTGCGTGCTTGACGATAGGCCTCTTCCATGGTGTCTACTCCCTTAGTCGTTTAAACAACGATATGAACCATGGTACCACGAATGAAAACCACTACAAAGATGCCTGTCCCCTTTGCGGTGGTTTAGGCGATGATGGGGGCGATGGCGCGGATGCAGGCGTCGGCTGCCGTGAAAGTAGTGCTGTCGTCGCTGACGATAAAGATGATCTTTCCTTTGATGCCAAAGTCGCCGATTTCGCTAAAGAGTACGTAGGGCTCTTTGTCAAAACCCGAGATGGGAAGCACGGCGGTCTTGGTGGCGCTGGTCAGCTCGTCTGCCAGTGCGTCGAGCGAGGCCCACTTGGACGTGTCCTTTACGGCAACGGGCACAGCCACACGCCCAAAGGGCATGAGGTGCACGAGCGTGTTCTTGGAGATATTTGAGTTGGGGACGATGATGGTCTGCCCACAGGCATCCTCAATCGTTGTATGGCGCCAAGTGATGTCTTGGACAACGCCGGATACGCCGCCGACCTCGATATTGTCGCCGGGTTTGATGATGCCCATAAAGGTCACCTGCATGCCGCCGATAAGGTTTGATAACGTGTCCTGAAAGCCGAGCGAGATGGCGATGCCGCCGACGCCAAGAGCGGCGACAAGCGCGTTTGCGTTAATGCCAAAACAGTTGTCGAGGATAAAGCTGCCGCCAATCATCCAGATGACGGCGCGCGCGATGTTGATGAAGATACTCGATGCCGGAAGCGGGTTATCGTCTCGGTTAAGCAGATGGTTCAGGGTCTTGGATACGACCTTGGCGGCGACGGCGGTGCCTATCGCCAAGATGACGGCCCAGATGATGTTGTGGACCCACCGTTGCTCAAAGAAATGAAGAATCGGCTCAAACAATTCCATGTAGGGAAAACCTCCTAATGATCGTTCAACCATGATACCCACCAAGAAGCCCGTCCGATCACA
>CABRLT010000038.1 GCA_902471785.1 uncultured Collinsella sp. | reverse complement strand
GGTGCAACCGAATGGTCGTTTATGACGAGCGGTGCGTGGCAGTTGGGACTTAACGGAACGGAGCTTCATAACAATCGCGACTCGATGACTCAGGCGCTGCGTTCGGGAGCGCCCGTCATCGCCGCCGTTCGGCCGGGCACCTTTACCAACGTGGGCCACTACATTGTACTTTACGGTATTGACGACGCCGACCAGATTGAAGTCTTCGATCCCAACTCGGCCAGCCGCAGCGCCCGCCGCTGGGGCGCCGTAGAGGTCCTTAACGAAGTCGAAGCCATGTGGGCCTACTACTAGTCATTGGGCACTCATTGGGGACAGACTTAAATGAGTGGTCGTCGGGGACAGTCTTACGGACGCCGGCCGAGAGCAAACGAAAAGGGCCATCCCGAACTGCTTGGAACTGCCAGCACGGAAAGCGCATCCTGCTTTGGGGCCCAATAGCGGGGTGCGCTTTCCGTTAGCGGCCCGTTTGGGAAACTAGGGACCGCTTTTCGACAATAATCCGGGATGCATTTTCCGATTGAGGGCCTCAAGGGAAACCGCACCCCATGTTGGACGCTCATTCTGGGATGTGCTTTCCGCAGTTGATCGATGCGGCCTTTAAGGACTGTCCCAAGCTGCCGGCAGGAAAGGAACGTTCCCAAGTGCCGGGTTTCCGCAGCCTGCAATGCTCCTCATGAACAGCCGCCTCAATAACAAAAGCCCCCGCGGCCGATGCGGACCGCGGGGGCAACAGACCTGCAAGAGTTAACTCAAGTCCTCGCCATTTGATGCAATGACCTTTTGGTACCAGCAGAAGCTGTCCTTTCGGTAGCGATCGAACGTGCCTTTGCCCGTATCATCGGCATCAACATAAACAAAGCCATAGCGCTTCTTCATCTGCCCCGTCGAGGCCGACACCAAATCGATACAGCCCCACGGCGTGTATCCCATCAGGTCAACACCGTCCTCGACAATTGCATCGCGCAGCGCAAGAATATGCCTTCGCAGGTAATCAATATGATACGCATCGTGGACTTTGCCGTCTTCCAGCGCATCGAGTCCGCCCACACCGTTCTCAGCGATAAAGAGCGGAAGATGGTAACGATCGTGGTAGCCGGCAAGCGTCACGCGCAAACCCAGCGCATCGATCTGCCATTTCCAGGCAGTCTCTTTATCCTTGAGGTACGGATTGCGCAGCGTCGGGAACACGTTGCCCTCCGCCTTCTCGGCGATCACCTGATCATCGGCGCACACCAAGCGCGAGCAATAGTACGAGAACGAGATGAAGTCGACCGTATGCTCTGCCAGATACTCCGTATCGCCCGGCTCAAAGGGCACGTGAACACCCTCTTTCTCGAGTGCACGCAGCTTCCAAGCAGGGTAGGCGCCCGCAGCCATCACGTCTGTGTAGAAGTAGCGGCCGCGGTCCTCCTCATACGCAAGCCATACGTCCTCGGGCGCACAACGGTACGGATAGGTCGCACCGGCAGCGACCATGCAACCCACCTTGTTTGCGGGATCGATCTTGTGCAGAATCTCGACAGCGCGAGCGCTCGCCATAAACATATGGTGCGAGAACGCCGCAGTCACGGCTGCACGGTCACGCTCATCCTCGAGCGTGACACCCGCGTTGAGATAGGACAGCGCCACGCTGTTGATCTCGTTGAACGTAAGCCAATAACGCACGAGGCCCTGGTACGCGCGTCCGACGGTCTCGACGTAGTGCGCATACCGCTCGATCATCTCTCGGCTTTGCCAGCCACCATAGCGCTCGACCAGAGCCAACGGATAGTCGTAGTGCGACAGCGTCACAAGCGGCTCGATTCCATGCTCGCGCAGCGCCTCGAATACCTGACGGTAAAACTCCAAGCCCTCGCCGTTGGGCTCGGCCTCCATCCCTGTGGGAAAAATACGGCTCCAGCAAATTGAAAGACGCAGGCACTTAAAGCCCATCTCGGCAAAGAGCTCGACATCCTCGTGCCAATGATGGAAGAAGTCGTTGCCCCAGCGGCATGGATACAGCCTGTCCGGATCGTCCACGGGCTTTTGCCTGCCAAACATTACATCCCAGCGGTCGGAACCCTGTGGGATCAGGTCGGAGTGCGACATGCCGCGGCCGCCCTCGTTCCAGCCCCCTTCGGCCTGGTTGGCGGCGAGGGCACCACCCCACAAAAAGCCCTCGGGCATACCGGCGGCAGACGTTCTGTCAAAGTAACTCATGCTACTCAGCATCCTCGGCAGAAGCTGCCGCGGCGTTCTCCTGCTCCTGAGCCAGGAGCTGGTTATCGTACACCTTAAAGAACGGGTACCAGACCACAGCCATGACCACGATCAAAACGATCGTAAACACCCAGATGCGCGGGTCGAGGCACTGGACAAAGCCCTGAACGAAGATGGGGAACGTGCCGCTCACCAAGATGTAGAAGTTAGAGACAAGACCCAGTGAGACCGCACCCCAATACAGCAGGGCCGAGATCATGCCGCCTAGCACAAACGGAATCATGAGGATCGGGTTGAAGATGATGGGCGCGCCGAAGATCGCGGGCTCGGAGATACGGAAGAAGCTCGGCACGATCGATGCCCTGCCAAATGCCTTGAGCTGCTGCGACTTTGCCCTAAACGCGCAGAGCGCCACAAAAGAGAACGTATTACCCGTGCCGCCGATGAGGTTGATGGCCAACGACATGAGCACCGGGTGGAACTCAAGCGGCTGCCCGGCAGCATAGAGCGAGGCGTTGGCGGCAAAGGCGGCAAGCGAGACCGGGGCGGTGATGGGCATTACGATCATGTTGCCGTGGACGCCAAAGCACCAAAACAGCAGCGTCATGAAGCAGATAAGCAGTGCGCCGGGCACAGAGTCAACTGCGACGGAAAGCGGGGCAGCGAGCAGCTTCTCGATAACCGAGGGGATGGACAGCGTGGGATCGATCATCTGGATCAGCAGGTTGCCACCAAAGAAGATGAGGATGTTGGCGAGCATAGGCACGATGGCGCCAAAGGTTTCGGACAAAAACGGCGGCACGCCATCGGGCATCTTGATGGTGATGCCCTTGGTCTGGCAGAAGCGCGTGACCTCGACGGAGACCAGGGCAACGATGATGGCGGTAAACAGGCCCTGCGCACCCAGATAGGTGCAGGGGACCGCCTGGAGCACGGACTCATCAGCAAGCTGGTAGTAGGACGACGGCGCCGCGACGATCAGGAACATCACCAGCGAGGTCATACCGGCGTTAAGCTTGGGCATCTTGTAGGTGCCCGCCAGGTTATAGGCGATTGCGAACGTCACGATCACCGACAGTATGCCCATCGTCATGTTGAACGGGATGAGCAGTGTGAGCTTATTGGCCGTGGCAAAATCGAGCCAAGGGCCAAAGACGGACCAGAACCCGCCCTGCGCCACCAGGTCGGCCGTGACCGGCGGGTTGGCGATGATCATAAAGACGGCAGAGACCAAGATGAAGCTGATCGCGCTCATAAAGCCCTTTTGCATGGAGGCAAAGTGGCGCTCGGTGCCGCAGAAATTGGCAATAGGGGTCAGTTTTTCCTGAAGCAGGGTCATGAACTTTTCCATGGTCGCCTCCTAGCCCAACAGCGACTGGGCGAGTGCCAGCACGTTGGCGGCGTTGCCCATGCCGTAGTCCTGTGCGGGGATGACCGCGGTCGGCTTACCGCTCCCCTGCTTGACGGTGTTGAGCTGGTAGGACACCTGCGGCCCCAAGAGCAGCACGTCATAATCGGCGCAGGTCTCCTGATACTCGCCGATACCCACCGCATCGATATCGAGCTCGATGCCGTTTTGCTCCGCGTATTTCTCGAGTTTCTTCATCAGAATGCTTGTAGACAGGCCAGCTGCGCAAACAAGAAGGATCTTCATAAGGGATTCCCTTCGCATTGATTGGTTGGATAGTCGCCGCACGCCGTTAGGCGTTCTTGGCTGCAGTGCGCTCATACAGGCAGATCAGCTCCTGCACGAGCTCCTGAGCAAGCATGGAGCACATGAGGTGGTCCTGAGCATGGACCAGCAACACATCCACCGACAGATGCTCGCCCGCCGCCTCGGTCGAAAGCAGCTGCGTTTGGATGTGGTGAGCCTTGATTCCCACATCCTTTGACTGCTTCATGAGTTTGGCGGCAGCGTCAAAATCCCCCGCCTTTGCCTTTTCAAGGGCTTCGAAGGCAAGGCTGCGCGCCTCTCCCGCTGCAGCGACCAGCTGAAACGAAACCATCTCGGTTCCCTGATCGTCCATAACGGTCTCCTCTCCCGTGATGTTTGGTTTGTACTTGAATATTCGAAACGCCTATCTCCCACCCGCAATCCTCGAGGTTTATTGCAGGCAGGCAGGGTTTTCGACAAAAGAAGCCTTAAGCCGTATGCGCTTGCACAAGCGCCATCAGCTCATGCCAGGACCGGCGCTCGCGTAAGCGCTCGACCCCCTGGCGGTCCATAAAGATCTCAGCGAGCAGCGAGCTCAAGATCCGCGTCTCATCGCCGCCCGACCGGGCAAACGACACCATAAAGACGATATCGACCTCATGGCCGTATTCGTCCCAAAGAATGGAATGTTCGAGCAGGCCCACGGTAACAAAGGCCTCGGCGCTCAAAGGATGCATCCCATGGGGCATGGCCACCCCATTGCCAAACGAGGTGGCACTCGCGCTCTCGCGCTCGGCAACCTCTTGGGCAAACTGGGCATCGACACGGCCGCTCTCGACGGCGCGCTCGGAGAGATATCGGAGAACGGCCTGCTTCGACGACGCCTCAACGCGGTTGAAGAACAGGGCACGGCTAAAGAAAGCGCTCAGGGAGTCCGATTGCGCAGCGTCATCACTCAGCACCTTGCGGATAGCGTTGACATCGCTCGTCTCCAAGAAGAAATCGGCCTCGCGGACGGGCACAGGCAACTTGACGTTGAGCGGCACCGTTGTGAACACGTAGTCGATGTGCGAAAAGTCGAGCGTTCCCACGCGGGCGACGTCGCATGTCTCAATCGACTCGATATACATACCAAACTGCTTGCGGTACTGGTGCTCGAGCATACGGGCGCTTCCCGCTCCCGAGGCGCACACGATCAGGATGCGTTTGCGACGCGGCTGGTCGGCTTGCTGCTCGAGGGCCAGGGCAAATGCCATGGCGATGTAGCCGAGCTCCTCATCAGAGGGCTGGCTGCCAAAATGACGCTCGAGTACCTGCGAGGTGCCGGCCGCCATCGAATAGGCCAACGGAAACCTCGTCTTGATATCGGGCAGCATGGGGTTATCCATATGCATGTGATATTCAAGGCGATAACCCAGAGGGCCAATATGCCGAGCAAGGTTCATGCGAAGTTCAAGATCGCTGCTAAAGTCAAACCTAAACTCATCGTTGACCGCACATACCATCTCGGAAGCGATCTCCCACATCTCGTCCGAGATAACGGCCGAGCCCTTCTCGGGCACGCCCGTGCCCCTGCCGAGCAAATGGATTGCGATAAAGGCAACCTCTTCTCGGGGCATGCTCACGCCCAGGGCATCCTTGATGTTTGCGGCAATCTGGAAAGCCGCAGCGTATTCGCGCGTTCCCTCCAGCTTTAAAACGTCCGATTCTGCAGCCGGGACATAGCAGCCCTGCTCGATGCGGCCAAGAGCGATGTAAAGATGCATGATGAGATTACGGGATGCCAGCGAGCTCACCGTGACGGGCGAGGCAGTCAGGGCATCGTCCACACATGCGGCGATGGCCCGCAGGCGCTCGGCGAGCTCTGCATCGTCGGTGTCGGGCAACACGGGCCTCACCAGTGAGGCCAGACACAGACGCCGTTGCGACTCCCCACCCGCAACGCGGATTCCGTAGCGAGGGCGCTTTTCGAGCATCAAGTCAAATTGGGCGAGTTTCTGCTCTACCAGACGCATGTCATTGGACAGAGTTCGCGCCGAAACGTAGAGTAAATCCGCATACTCCTCAATCGTCACCCACTGGGACCGCATGAGAAGGTCGTTAAGAAGGAAGGACACACGGCCGTCGCGCGTATCAGGAATGCCCGGATGGGCCAGAGCCGCACCGTCTAGCAAGCGAGCAAGCTCATCTGCATGTGCAACATCGATACGATATTGCCCTTTGCTGCCAACGATGCGTGCAACCCCCGCAAGCTTGTCGTTTGCGCGATGGATATAGTTTCTCACGGCGCGCTCGCTTACCTCGAGACGCTTGGCAAGCACCGCGACAGTGACAGGCTGATCGTCCTCGATCATATTTACAAGCTGCTTAACGCGAGCATCCATGTCCTCCTCCTTTCCCTGCGTCTAGTCTAACGCGGTAAAGAATGACACTCCACGTCGCGCTCGTTCCGCCAACGCGGAACAGGTTGCGGGGAGTCCAGCTGAACTTATAGGGAGCACGGAGAGAGGGCCCGAAGGCAATGCGTCGGTGTGGGATGCGCCTTCCCAGCCATTGGGCAGTCATTGGGGACAGACTTAAATGAGTAGTCGTTGGGGACGTTCTTGTTTGGCTAGTCGTTTAAGAACGTCCCCAATGACTATTAAGGACTGTCCCAAGCTGCCGGCAGGAAAGGACCGTCCCCAAGTGCCGGGTTTGTCCCCAATGACTAGGTGAATAGCAAAAGCCCCGCAGTCGGAGCGGACTGCGGGGCTCATGAAGAGAGGCTAGTTTGTGGGCGCTTTGCCTGGCGCCCACGAGAGAGGCAACAGAGTAGAGACTACTCGTGGATGCGGGTACCGGAGAGACCGGCCATGGTCTCGGCGGCCTTGTCCAGAGCACCGATGATGCAGGTGCGGCCCTTGCGGGAACGGGCGAACTTGATGGCAGCGCGGACCTTGGGCTCCATGGAACCCTTGCCGAACTGGCCCTCGTCGGCCAGGCGCTCGGCCTCGTCGGCGGTGAGGTCCTCGAGCTCCTCCTGGTTGGGCTTGCCAAAGTTGATGGCGACATGCTCAACGGCAGTCAGCAGGAACAGAACGTCGGCGTCGCAGTCCTCGGCCAGCAGCTCGCCGCCCAGGTCCTTGTCGATGACGGCGGGAACTCCCTTGTAGCAGCCCTTGTTCTCGTAGTCGCGGACGACGGGGATGCCGCCGCCACCGCAGGCGATGACGATGAACTCGTTGTCGAGCAGGTTAAGGATGGAGTCAGCCTCGACGATCTTCTTGGGATCGGGGGAGGCGACGACGCGACGCCAGCCGCGGCCGGAATCCTCGACGAAGACCTTGGAGGGATCCTCGGCCATGAACTCCTTGGCCTGCTCCTCGGTGTAGAAGGGGCCGATCGGCTTGGTCGGGTTCTTGAACGCGGGATCATCCGGATCGCACTCGATCTGGGTGACGACGGTGGCGGCGTGCCAACGCTTATAGCGCTTGTGCATCTCGCGGCCGATGCCCTGCTGCAGGTGATAACCAATGTAGCCCTGGGACATGGCGCCGCACTCGGGCAGCGGCATCTCGGGGGTACCGATGGCATCGTGGGCAGCGGCGAAGGCGTTCTGGATCATGCCGACCTGCGGGCCGTTGCCGTGGGTGATGATGATCTCATTGCCCTGCTCGATGAGACCGAGGAGAGCGTGGGCGGTGTTGCTCACGGCCTCGATCTGCTCGACGGGGTTGTTGCCGAGGGCGTTGCCGCCAAGGGCGACGACAATACGATCGGGCTTGCCAAGAGGCTTAGACATTGCTGGAATCCTTTCTGTAAAAGGCCTACAACCCATTAATAACCCGCGTCCGTGCGATACGCGAGTTTATTAAGGTTTATATTCTCTTTATCGCTCATTTTATTCATTTTGAAAATAGCGGAACGGTGAACGGTCGTTTTTGTCCGCTCAGCGTACAGAACTCCAGCTCAGACATATCTACGTAATTTACGTGCGACTTTATTTAAATGAAGCGAGGATTATGTCGGATTATGCAAACTACATCTCTGCTAAACACAAAACGGACAGCGCAATATCTTACTCGCGCTATACGAGATTCTATGCACTTATAAGTCGAGTATGCACCCCTGCAAAAACAAGGGGCTTTTCATCCAGCAAAAGGAATAAAGAAGCGCTCCGAAAAGGCGGCAACAGCCAAGTCCCCCATCCATCCCCAAAGTGGCGCGAGGTTTCGCGGCAAAGCCGCGAAACAGCGAAAGGGACGGAATACCCGGCCAACTACGTCCTTCATCCGCCCACACAATCTGAGGACGTAGTCGTAGCAGGATCTGAGGGCTGACCTTCGCGGACACTCCGCAGGACGAAAGAACCCCC
>CABRLT010000037.1 GCA_902471785.1 uncultured Collinsella sp. | reverse complement strand
CCCCTGGCTCGCCCGCTTTCAATCATGTAAATCGCCGTATCTACTCTGCAGACGAAGATCCACCATCAACGATTGCCTGCTCGGACTCAGGAATCCCATCGGCACCCGTACTCTGTTCTTGCTCCACCTCTTCGCTGATTGCGGAGGCGGGGGTCGAGCCCTTTGCACCCACGATGTAGGCAGCCCCAAATCCTAACGCAATGGCAATCAAGGTCAAAATCACGTAGACAGGCCAATGGCGCTTAATATACGAAAACACGTTGACTCCTTAGAGCTCCGTCTACGAACGGCGGATAACCTCGGTCACGACCTCGGATACCGTGGCAATGTTCGTCGGGTTGACATTGTGGGGCAGGTCGTCCTCGGTACGAGCGCAAGCCAGACGCGTGCCGTCCACGCCGGCGATGGTGAGGGCTCGGCGGCTCGCCTCGAGCGCGGCATAGGCATCGGTCTTGGCATAGGGCATCTCGAGCGCGCCACAATCGACATGGAACGACTTGCACACCTTGCTGACCAGGTTCATGATGCGGCGATCGCCCTTGAGCAGCTGCTGTTCGCCCTCGACCGTCACCACCGAAAGCCTACCGGCGCCGACGGATTCAAGATTGATGAAGAATACGCCGCGGAGCTTATCGCGATGCGAAGCCAAGAAGGCCTTCATGCCGGCGCCATCACAATCCGAGGCGCCCGTTGCCACAAACCAGATATCGTGACCGAGCAGCTCATCATCGCCCATAGAGGCGACAGCCGAGAGCATATCTTCGGAAGAAGCGCCATCGGAAGACGTAGCGCCGCCCTTCCAGCCATCGTTATCGTCCTCGAAGTTATCCCACGAACCGATACCGCGACCGGACTTCTTGGCATCGTAATCGTCTTCGACGCCCAGCCAATCACTCATGCTGTCCTGCTCGTTTTTCCTTTTACGACCGAACAGGCCACCCAGGCCGCGTTTGCGAGACTTGGGTGCCGCCGGGGCGGGAGCCGAAATGGTCTCGATCGGCTGCGCGCCCGACGCAACGGGCATAGAAGGCGCAACGGGTGCCGATGTGGGTTCGGGACCCTGGGCAGTAGCAAAGGGGTCGTTGACCTGGGCAGAGGGATCGGGAAGGTCGAACAGCGACGTGCGAGACGCAACGTTTGCCTGCTTCATAGACGGCAGCGACGGATCGGGGACCGAAGCCAGCGGAGACGAGGAAGGTGCAGGCGACGGTGCCGACGCCGGATCGGGAACATTCATCTGCGGACGCGGCGATGCCTGGGAGGAAATCTGGGCCATAAGGGAATCGACCGTTTCGTCCTGGGTGGGAGCGACATTGGCAACCGTGGCACCGGAACCACTCGGGGTCGGCATGGTGAAAATCTGCGTGGAGTAAGGCCTCGACTCATCCGTCTCGGGAGTCTCGGAAACCGCAGGCACTTCCTCCTGCTCGACCTCGGTCGAATCACCTTGATCGGCTGCCGCGTATTGCTCTTCGTCAGAGTTGGCCTCGACGGACTCGTCCTCGGCGGCATCTTGGATTTCGGCAGCATCAATGGGCTCGTCATCGTCTGCCGCGTCGCCCTGCTCATCGGAAATAGGAAGGGGCTCGGCAATTGCGGTGCCTTGCTTTTCAAACGTTATCGTGGAATCGAACTGCGCGGCATCAAACGACATGGTGCTATCGACGTGCTGCTGAGCCTCGAAAGACGTTGTTGCCTCAACAACATCCGCTGACGTCGGTTGCTGGGACTCAAAGGACGTCGTAGCTTCGGCAGCGTCGACGGGCCCGGACTGCATAGCCTCGTTCTGCTCGAACTCTTGCGCCGCGCGCTCACGTGCCGCCTCGGCTGCCTGCTGCTGAGCGATAGCCTCCTGCTCGGCAGCCTCGCGTGCGGCAGCGCGCTTCTCCTCGAAATCGTCGACAAATTTCCTGCCCTTTGCAAGCGCACCCTTAAAGAAGCTGGAAGCGCTGGCGCCAATCGAAGAGAACGCGGATGCAATATCGGCATGGGGCGTTGCCGCGGGAATCTCGGCAGAGAAATCAGTATCGCTCTCGTAAGACACGCGCCTCGGCTGTTCAACGTAATCGTCGTCAGACTCGTCCGCAACGTCTTGCGCCGGCGCGGCGGGAGCCAAAATGTCCAGTCCTGCCGCGGGATCGATCGCGGACACCGCCTCGGGCTCGGCAACGGCAGCGGTAACCGCGGCAGACTCATCATCCGCAGTGACAACGGGCGCAGGCTCGGGCTCAAACGTCGGCTCCTCGCCCTCCTCGTAATCGAGCGTGCAGGACTCGGGAAGCATTCCGAGTGCACGGATGGCATCCGAACCAAAGCGAATGTTGCCGGCGGCGTTGCGATAGAGCTTGGGCTCGGGCTCGGCCGCGGCAGGCTCCTCCGCCGGCTCAGCAGCGGGAACCTCGTCATTGAACTCTTCGGCCTGGACAGCCTGATTCTGATCCTCGGGCACGATGGCGCCAATCAGCGTCTCGTCGGCAGACGCACCCTCAAAGCCCTCAATCTGCTCGTCAAAAGCCTCGCCCTGTTCGGGCTCGGTTTGAGCGTCGGGAGCAATCGGCTGACCGAACTCGTCCTCGGCGTAGGTAGGCTCTTCGTACTCGATGGTGTTGCCGTAGTCGTTTTGCTGCTGGGCCGCGGCATACTCCGCCGCCGCGCGCGCCATTTCCTCGGCACGACGTTTCTGCTCCCCAAAATAGGTATCGAACGGAACATCGTCGGGAAACTCGTTCTCGCCCTGGAAGGGAGCAACGTTGTCCATAACGCCGAGCATAGCGGCGACAGAAGACTTGTTGCACACCGCGCCGGACGTATAGGGAAGAACGTGGCGGTTAGAGATGATGTTTGCCGCGTTGGCAAGTGCAACGAGGGAAGCGAGGATCGCGACAATCCACAGCAGAACCTTGAGCGCGCCGGGGAGCGGCAGGATACGCAGGATGGCAACGGCAGCAGGGGCAATCGTGGCAACGGGCAACAGCTTGGCGATGAGCGCACGATACGAAGCATAGGGCTCGCGGGCGAGCAGCTCAGCACGGGGAGAGTCGTAGTGTGCGACAACGACCACCGGGCGGTTGCGCGGAGACGCGAGCGGGCCCGAGGCCTTGTGGTAGGCGATGACATTTTGGCTCACGCCCGTCTTGCCCAGGCGCGAAACCACGGGGTGGCCCGTGCGCTCGAGCACGTAAAGAACGGCGCCGACAATGGCCAGCAAGGTGCCGACCAAGCCGATACCGCCGCCGATGCCCATCAGCAGGGCGCCGGCAAACGCAAGAATACCGGTAACGGCAAATGCCAATCTACTGGGCGCCGGGGCATTGAACTCCTGAACCTCGGGGTCAAAGCCGTGGTTGCGGAAGATCTGAGCGATATCCTCGGCAGCCAAGCGCTCTTCTTCGCTGCATGCCGGCGTAATGCCGGTGTTCTGCAGCAGGTGGTTAATATAGTTCTGGGTGTTCGCCATGTGCGCTCCACATCCATAATCCGACAAATAGGCCCAATGCATGCACATTAGAACCGTATATAGTCGAAAGTATACCCCGAGCGAGCGCAAACGACCGAATTCGGGCCATCTTAACGCCTCGAGCGGACAAGGATATAGCCTAATCTCCATATCGGACTAAAATCATGGCAGCAAACCACCTTCTCATGCGAGGACTCTATGACGGCAAGCGACGCGACCGCGACAATTAAAAAGGGGAATTCGGAGCCCGGTTTCGATAAAACGGCTCAGCGCATCCTCAATCTTTTCTTTGTGCTCAACAGCTCCCCCGAACCGCTGACGACCGAGCAGATCGTCTTGGATTCTGACCTGGGATATGGCTCGGGCAATATCGACTCGGATAAGCGCAAGTTTCGGCGCGATCGTGACAAACTGCTCGAGCGTGGCATCTTAATCAAGGAGGTTCGCCCCGCCGGTGCGCAGGAGACCGAGGAAAGCTCGTGGACAATCGACCGCGAGCACACGTTTGCTGCAGGCGGCCTCATCACCGCAGACGACGCCGATATCCTACTCAACGCCATCGACCAGACGCTAGCGGCCGGCTCTTCCACCTTTGCCGCGCCGCTTGCCGATATTCGCTCCAAAATTGCCTACCTCACCGGCAGGACGACGGTGGACGAAGTACCGATCCGCCGCTCTCCCACCGTCGATGCGGTATGGAGCGCCTTTGCCGAGCGATGCGCGCTGCGATTTTTATATCAGAACGGACGCGGCGAGCAGAAAGAACGTACCGTCTGTGTCTACGGCATGTTCGAACGCGAGGGCGTGGCGTACTTCTGCGGCCTCGACAATGTCACCGACGACATCAGGACATTCCGCTGCGACCGTATCGTTCGCGCATGGCGTCCTTCGAAGGCCTACGCCATCCCTGCGGACTTCAATCTCAACGACAATCTGTTCTTTGAATTCGATTTCGCCGACCGACCGCCCGTTGCAGCCACGTTCTCGTTCGCCCCTCAGACGCAGATCGATATGATCAACGGCCTCACGCGCGGGCGAGGTGAGCTCACACACACCGATGCGGGATGGATCTGGACCGTTGACGTGCGCGACCTTGAAGCCGCCGCCTCATTTTGCATGGCCCACGCCATGGACGGCATGAGGCCCATGGCCCCCAAATCGCTCAAGCAGGCGTGGAACCACCTCATTGAAAGGACGGTGCACGAGTATGCCCGTGCGTAAACTCACCAGCGAGCAGAGACTCTCACGCGCCATCGACATCATGGAGGCCCTCTACGCCGCCGGCGAGAGCGGCATGACACGAACCGAGATTTGCGGCCGCTTTGACATCACGGGAGTATCGCTCGACGAGATTCTCGAGATCGTCTCGACGCTCGCGGACCGAGAATCTGGTGCGCGCATCATCTGCGAATGCCACGGCGAGCGTGTGGTCCTCACTGGTGACGCCGGGCGTGTGCTACCGTTGCGCTTGAGTGCAGCCGAGGGCGCTGTGCTCAACCACGAACTTGAATCGTTGGGGATCGAGCCGCAGACGGCAGCTCGGATTCGACATGCCCTTCTACCCGAAGAGCTCGGCTATAACCAGCGCGTCTTTGACACCGTCAACCACGGGTCGCACTGGCAGCAGCTGAGCTGTGCCATTCAGGACGGCGTTCGCTGCCGCATCTCATATCGCTCGATGGACGATGCACGGCCACGCGAGCGTCTGGTCGACCCCTTGCGCATTACGGCAAACGGCGACCAAACATACCTGATTGCCTGGGACATCACAGTCGATGAGCAGCGCACCTATCGCATGGATAAAATCGAGGGACTCGCCTTGACGGAAGACTCCGTCGTGCCTCACGCACCGGGCGTCGCATCCCTCCACGATTCCCTTGCCCGGACGCAGCGTAGCGCAAAGCTCTTGATGCCATTCGATATGGCGGAGCATCTGGACTGGGCCGGCATCACCCTAATCGAGCGCAGCGGGGCAGACATGGCAACGGTAACCGTGCATTACGGCTCCGAGCGTTGGCTACTGAGCCAGATAATCGCAGCGGGCGGAGCCATCCGCATCTTGGATGACCCCGCCCTGTCAAAGCGCCTGTGCGATATGGCAAAAACCCTCGTCTGTCCGCTTTAGCGCCGCCGCTCGTGGCGTGCGCGCCACAGTTGCAGATAGCGCCCGATCTGCGCCGATTCGATGCGCTGGTAGGAGCTCGTGGGCAGCGACGTTAAGAACTTCTTTCCGTAGCCCTTCGTCACCAGGCGCGGGTCGGCCAGAATCAGCACGCCGCAATCGGTCGACGAGCGGATAAGGCGGCCGGCCGCCTGCTTGACCTCGAGCACCGCCTCGGGCAGCGAATAGCGCGCCCAAGCGCGGTCTTCGCGCAGGTTGCGCTCGCACGAGAGCGGGTCCGTGGGACTCGAGAACGGCAGCTTGGGAATGATGACGCAGCGCAGCGTCTCGCCGCTGGCGTCGAACCCCTCCCAGAAGGCCTTAAGCGCAAAAAGCGATGAAGTCGGCTCGTTGATAAACCGATCGCGCAGGCGACGAGGAGATGAGTTGCGCTGCTGGCAGTTGAGCTCCAGACCCGCACGGACCATCTTGGGCTCAACGCGGGCGTACAGGTCTTCCATGTCGCGCCGATTGGTGAACAGTGTGAGCACCGATCCGTCCATGGCAAGATGGGCGTCGACCAGCACGCGCTCGAGCGCCGTAAGATAGCTCTCGCGATCGCGCGGATCGGGGATATCGCCCGCAACGACTACAGCCATGTTCGAATCGAAGTCGTAGCTCGAGTCCAAGTGCAGCGATGAGGATGTTGAAGCGCCGATGCGATCGAGGCCGACCGCGTGGTTAAAGTGTTCGAAGCTTTTGGACACCGTCATGGTCGCCGAGGCAAAGATAGCCGTGTGAACCTCGGGCAGCCACTCGGTTGCCAAGGCCTCGCCAATGTCGATGCGCTCTGCGGTCATTGACTCTCCGCCGGCACGCAGCCTGCGATTGACCTGCAGCGAATACACGTAGTGTTCATCGGTGCCATCAATGATGAGTTTGAGGTTCTCGGCCAGCTCGTGCAGGCGGCGCGAGATATCACCCAGGTCGACAACAACCTCGGGCTTGTCGGCGGCGACGGCTTGCACCAGCGCGTCGACGCTCTTGTCAGCCTGTTCCAATACGTCGATGGCAGCGTAGGCCGACTGTAAGAAATCATGCCAGTCGTCAGATTCGCGCAGCTCGGGGCCAATCCATAGATTGGCATTGTCATAACCCCCACGGGCACGGCGGCCGAGCTCGCGAACGCCATCGAACACGTCGGCGATTGCCATGCTCGCGCGCGCAACCGTCGACGTCGCCTTGGCAGTAAGGCCCAGATAGAGCGTAGAGCCCTCGGAGGTTGCCAAATCACGGGAGACCTGGCTTAGCGCACCGGTGCTCGAGCCACCCAGGCGCTCAAACAGAACGCGTGATTCGTCCGCCGACACCACGCGCGCCCACTGACGGCGCGCCTCGCGCTCGATGGAATGGGCCTCGTCGATTACCCAATGACGAATCGGAGGTAAAATCCTGCCCTCGGCCGCGACATTGCGGAACAGCAGGGAATGGTTGGTGACCACCACGTCGGCATGCGCTGCACGACGGCGAGCGCCGTGGACCAAACATTTATCAGGGAAAAACGGGCAGAGGCGACGAGCACACTCGCGCGAGGCCGTCGTAAAGTCGGGGCGGTTGACGCTGCGCCACCGAATGCCGAGCGAGTCGAGGTCGCCATCGGCTGATTGGCAGACGTACGCCATAATGACCGCGACCGCCGTGAGCGTGTCCGCCGGATCGCGCTTGGTGGTAATCTCGACCTGGCCGCGGCTCATGCGCTCAAGCTTGCGCAGGCATGGATAGTGGTCATACCCCTTGAGAGCGCAAAATGACAGACCACCGTCCAGTTGCTCGGCAAGTTTTGGCAGCTCATGGTACATGAGCTGGTCGGCAAGATTGTTCGATTTGGTCGCAATACCAACCGTGATGTTGTTACGGCGCGCTGCCTCGGCAAAAGGCACCAGATAGGCCATCGATTTGCCGACGCCCGTGCCCGCCTCAATTACACGATGAGTGCCCGTGACCAGCGCATCGCGGACCTCGAGCGCCATCGCGATCTGCTCATCACGCGGCTCGTAGGTGGGATACATGCGATTGACCAGGCCACCTGGCGCATAGTCTGCCTCAATCTCCTCACGACTCGGCATCTTGAGGACCGGCAGTTCGTCGGCGTCCACCCGATCGTCGGCGCGATCGGCCTTGAGAACGTCAGCACGAGCGGCGCTGAGAGAGAAGATAGAACCAGGGTTCTGCCCTGCCAAGAATGAGAAGATAGGACGATAGGACCAAGGCACATCCGGATGCATGTCAGCTAGGCGCGCCATGAGGCCCTGAGGCAAGTCGGTGAGCGCCACGAGCAACACGCGCCATACGCCACACAGGGCGTCGACGTCGGCATTGGCACGGTGTGATACCGAGTCACAGCCAAACAGATCGGCCATAAAAGACAACTTGTGCGATGCCAGGCGCGGAAGCGCGATGCGCGACAGCGCCAGCGAATCGATCCAGATATCGCTCACGTTGACGCCGCCTTTGACCGACTCGATAAACGAGCGGTCGAACGTGGCGTTATGTGCGATTACCGGGCAACCACCGACAAAATCGGCGAGAGCGGCTACGGCCTCAACGGCCGACGGGGCATCTGCCACATCGGCATTTGTAATGCTCGTGAGCTCGGTGATCTCGGCGGGAATCAGCTGCTTGGGATGCACGAAGGTATCGAAGCGGTCGACGACCTCGC
>CABRLT010000036.1 GCA_902471785.1 uncultured Collinsella sp. | reverse complement strand
GACGCCCGCAGGGGCGTCGGCAAAGTACTCGACCAGTTTATGCTCGTCGTATTGCACCTTAGATCTCCATGACCTCGGCTTCTTTTTCCTTCAGAAGCTCCTCGACCTTGGCGACATACTCATCGGTGTGCTTCTGGACCTTGGCCTGCTCGCGACGGACATCATCCTCGGTGAGCTCCTTATCGCGCTCGAGCTTGTTGTTGAAGTCGCGACGGATGTTACGGATAGACACCTTGGCCTGCTCGGCGTACTCGCGGCACTCCTTGACGAGCTCGCGACGGCGCTCCTCAGTGGGAGCCGGGAACGGAAGACGAACGACGGTGCCATCAGAGTTGGGGGTAATACCCAGATCGGAAGCGCCGATGGCCTTGACGATAGCATTGATGAGCGCCTTATCCCACGGCTCGATGAGCAGCATGTGGGCCTCGGGGGTCTTGACGGCGGCAACCTGAGTGACCGGCGTGGGAACACCGTAATAATCGACGGTGATGTCGGACAGAATGTTGGCATTGGCGCGGCCGGTACGAACCTTGGAGAAGTTATGCTTGAGGGACTCGAGCGACTTGTCCATATGGGCGGTGATGTTCTCTGCCATGCTTAATCCTCCTGATAGACGAGCGTGCCGACGGGCTCACCCGAAAGCGCGCGCTTGACGGTGTCCTCGCCATCGATGTTGAGGACCAAAATCGGCATACGGTTATCCTGGCACAATGCCGTAGCCGTGGAATCCATAACCTGCAGGCCACGGACGAGCACCTCGTGATAGGTAATCTTGTCAAAACGGACGGCATCGGCGCACTTGACGGGATCCTTGTCGTAGATGCCGTCAACCTTGGTGGCTTTAATCAGAATCTCGGCGCCGATCTCGCACGCACGAAGAGCCGCGGCGGTGTCGGTCGTAAAGTACGGATTGCCCGAACCGGCGGCAAAAATAACGACGTTGCCCTTGGAAAGGTGGTTGATGGCGCGACGGCGAATATAGGGCTCGCAGATCTCGTTCATCTGGATAGCGCTCATCACGCGGCAGGGAACATCGTTATGCTCGAAGGCATCCTGCAGGGCGAGCGCGTTCATAACGGTTGCCAGCATGCCCATGTAGTCGGCCT
Source organism: uncultured Collinsella sp. (assembly GCA_902471785.1). Lineage (GTDB taxonomy): Bacteria > Actinomycetota > Coriobacteriia > Coriobacteriales > Coriobacteriaceae > Collinsella. Next base: position 7,196 of record CABRLT010000036.1, on the reverse strand, counting down.
GAGCACGCTCCATGCCACCGGCAGCGCCGGCCATGCCGCGGAAAATATTGCCGCCGCCGACAACGACGCCGACCTCATGGCCAACGGCGAGCAGCTCCTTGACCTGCTTGGCAAGATGGTCGGTAACCTTGGGGTCGATGCCATATTGGCCGTCGCCCATCAGTGCTTCGCCGGAAAGCTTAAGAAGCACGCGTTTATATCGGATGTCGGACAAAGCGATCCTCCTTTAGATTGAACTCTCAACATTCTATCAAAGGCTCTAAGAAGAGCCATGAAAAAGCAGGCTGTGAGTAAAACCCACAGCCTGCTCATTACCAGCTACAAGAGCTTATTTACTCGCCACGGACCAGACGGTCAAAGGCAACGACGGTAATGGTGTCGCCGAGCTCCTTGGAGACCTGCTCGGCATACTTCTTGATGGTGAGGGAGCTGTCCTTGATGAACTCCTGCTCGGTGAGCACGGACTGCTTGTAGAACTTCTCCAGACGGCCGACAGCCATCTTCTCCTGGATAGCCTCGGGCTTACCGGACTCGGCAGCCTGGGCCATGTAGATCTGCTTCTCGTGCTCGACGGTCTCGGCCGGAACCTGATCGCGGGTAGCGCAGATCGGAGCAACGGCGGCAACCTGAAGGGCAACGTCGTGAGCGAAGGTCTTGAAGGACTCAGCCTGAGCGGTCTCGGCCTTCTCGAAAGCAAACTCGACGAGGACGCCGATCTTACCACCCATGTGGATGTAAGAAGCGAGAGCGCCGTTCTCGGCCTTGCGGGCAGCGAAGCGGGAGATCTTCATGTTCTCGCCCATGATGTGAATCATCTCGGTGAGCTCGGAGGAAACGGTCTCCTCGCCCATCGGCTTCTCGAGCAGAGCGTCGACATCGGCCGGCTCGGTGGTAGCGACAACCTCAGCGACCTTGGAAGCAAAGCCAGTGAACTTGGCGTTGGAGCCAACGAAATCGGTCTCGCAGGAGAGCTCGAGCAGAGCGCCGGTCTTGCCATCCTCGGAGACGAACGCGGCGACAGCGCCCTCGTTGGTCTCACGGCCAGCCTTCTTGGCAGCCTTGGCGAGGCCGTTCTTACGCAGAACGTCAACAGCGACGTCCATGTCGCCGTCAGCCTCGACGAGAGCCTTCTTGCACTCCATCATCGGGGAGTCGGTCATCTCGCGGAGCTGCTTGACCATAGCGGCAGTAATCTGGGCCATTGTGGTTCCTTTCAAAGAGATGAAAAAAGACTTAAATAGGGCTGATTTACTCGGCCTTGGGCTCGGCGGCCATCTCGGCCTCGGAGATCTGCTCCTTGCCGGAGCCAGCGAGGCAGGCGTCAGCCATGAGCTCGCACATAAGGGTGACAGCGGAGATGGCGTCATCGTTGCAGGGGATGCCGTACTCGACCTCGTCGGGATCGGAGTTGGTGTCGATCAGGGCGACGACGGGGATGTTCAGGCGCTGGGCCTCCTTGATGGCGTTCTCCTCGCGCTTGGTGTCGATGACGAAGAGAGCCTGGGGCAGACCCTTCATGTCGCGGGCGCCACCGAGGTTGGTCTGGAGCTTAGCGAGCTCCTTGCCGAGCACTGCCTGCTCCTTCTTGGGCAGCACTGCCATGCGACCGTCCTCGACCATGGCCTCGAGCTCCTCCATGCGGTTGATGCGGGAGCGGATGGTGACGAAGTTGGTCAGCATACCGCCGAGCCAACGCTGGTTGATGTAAGGCATGTTGGCGCGCTCAGCAGCGTTCTTGACGGCCTCCTGAGCCTGCTTCTTGGTGCCGACGAACAGCACGTTGCCACCCTTGGCGACGTTCTTGACGAAGGTGTAGGCCTGGTCGGCGTCGAGGATGGTCTGCTTGAGGTCGAGGATGTAGATGCCGTTGCGCTCACCGAAGATGAACGGCTTCATCTTGGGGTTCCAGCGACGGGTCTGGTGACCGAAGTGGCAGCCGGCCTCGAGCAGGGTGCGGATATTAATCTTGGTAGCCATGTTAAACCTCCTGTGGTTTGCCTCCGCGCGGGGTCATCCTCCAAAACCAACCCGGACATGTGCTACCAAAGCCCGGGCACCACGGTATGAAGTAGCCGCGCGTGCGTGATAAAAACATGTTGCCGTGAAGCAACCCGATGAATGATAGCAGGAATGCCTCTTCCTGCCAACCCGCAATCAAAACCACACACCTGAGTGCGGCGCGGGACGTCCCAGCCACTATTCGCCGCGGGGATGGGCTTGAGCCACAGCCCGCTTAAGCCGATCGGGTGTGAGATGCGTGTAGATCTGCGTCGTGGACAGGCTCGCATGACCTAGCAGCTCTTGAACCGAGCGCAGGTCCGCACCGCCCTCGAGCAAGTCGGTCGCAAAGGTATGGCGCATCGCATGCGGGGCAATGTCGGCCGGAATGCCGGCGAGCGTCGCCAGCGTATGGAACCGCCGCCTGAGCATGGCGGCACTCATGCGATTGCCGCGCGCCGATATAAGCAGCGGATGCGGCCCGGTAGCGAGGTCGCGGCGCTTTGCCCGAGCGAGCAACTCCGGCCTCCCCTCTTCAATATAGAGACGCGTCACATCGAGCGCACGACGATACAGAGGGACGATACGCTCCTTGCTCCCCTTGCCCCACAGGCGCAGCGTGCGCTCGGACCATGAGATGGATTCCACATTGAGCGCCGCAAGCTCTGAGATGCGGGCACCCGAGGCATAGAGCAACTCGAGCATCGCCGCATCGCGCAGTCCCGCGGGTGTTGAGGTATCAGGCGTCTTGAGCAGCGCCTCGACCTGCTGGGTCGTAAGGACGCCCGGCAGGTCACGCGGCAGCTTGGGCGACGCGATCGCCGAGACCGCATCGCCCTCGACAATCCCCTCGGCAGCCATCCAGCGATAGAGAGATCGGATAGCCGACAGGTGCGCCGCAAGCGTTCGGGGAGCCACCTGCTCACGCGAAAGCTCAGCAAGATAGCGACGAATGGTGCGCACGTCGGCAGCGAAAGCATCAATATCCTCGCGCTCGCACCAGGCAGCAAAGCGCTCCAGTCTCGAGCCATAGGCCGTCACCGTGTTGGGAGAAAGCCCCTCAACGCGTGCGATATAGGCGATAAAAGAGTCGACGGTGTCGTACAGGTCAAAGGCTATGACCGGTCGCCTCCAAACAAGTCGGAACGCGTGGCCAAGTAGGCATCGAGGGCCTCGAGCGCACGGTCCGCATAGGCCTGATAGCGGTCGCGCTTGCTGCGGCGCTTACCGTCCTCGAGCGGCGGCACCAGGCCAAAGTTGACATGCATGGGCTGATAGCCCACGGTGGCAGGATCGGTCGCATAGCCCACGAGCGCACCCAGGGCGCCCACGCGGGGCAACTCGACGGAATCGGCGCCGATAGCCTCTGCATAGGTGTTGAGCGCCGCGAGCAGACCGGTCGCCACGGCTTCCATGTACCCCTCGGTGCCGGTGATCTGACCGGCCAGGCGCACGCCGGTACCGGGCACGGCAAAGGTGCCATCGAGCACGTGCGGGGCATCGACAAAGGTGTTGCGGTGCATGACACCGTAGCGGAAGAACTCAGCGTTCTCCAGGCCCGGCACCATATGGAAGACGCGCTTCTGCTCGCCAAAGGTCAGGTTGGTCTGGAAGCCCACCAGGTTATAGGCGGTCTTCTCCTTGTTCTCGGCACGCAGCTGAATCGCCGCCCAGGGACGACGACCGGTTCGCGGGTCGGTGAGGCCGACGGGCTTCATGGCGCCAAAGCGAATGGCGTCCTTGCCGGTGCGCGCAACCTCCTCGGCAGGCTGGCAGGCCTGGAACAGATCACCGCCCTCAAAGTCCTTGAGCACCACGCGGTCGGCCGTGGTAAGCGCCTCGATAAAGGCCTCATACTCTTCCTTGTTGAGCGGAGCGTTGAGATAGTCGCCGCTCCCCTGCTCCTCGTAGCGCGATTGTGAGAACAGCACGTCCATATCGAGCGTGGAGGCATCGACGATCGGCGCCGCGGCATCGAAGAACGCAAGGGCGTCGCCACCGACGAGCTTCATGACCTCTTCGCTCAGCGCCGGCGAGCACAAGGGGCCGGCGGCAATGACCACGTGACCTTCGGGAATCTGCGTGACTTCGCCGTGAACGATCTCGATATTGGGACGAGCGGCAACTTCGGCCTCGACAAGCTCGGAAAACTTGACGCGATCGACCGCTAAGGCGCCACCGGCGGGAACAGCCGCGCGATGGGCGCAATCGAGCAGAACTGAACCCATGCGCTCAAGCTCGGCCTTCAGCAAACCAGCCGCGGAATCCGGACGGGTCGACTTAAACGAATTGGAGCAGACGAGCTCTGCCAGGTGATCGGTATGGTGGGCCGGGGAGCTCACCTGGGGGCGCATCTCGCACAGCTTTACGGCAAACCCGCGATCTGCCAGCTGGATCGCGCACTCCGAACCCGCCAGACCGCCACCGATAACTGTCACCTGATCGAACTGCATCTGCAAACACCTTTCTAATTGACACGTTTTCCATTGTGACCGAAGGGTGTCTGGGCGTGAAGGGCAAACTTGGAGGGCGCATACCTTCCATCCATCATGCGCTCGATAAGACCCTCGAGTTCAAGCGAACCCAAGAGTTTGAGTACGCCGACAGCATCGAGCGAGACGAGCGCCGCGATGTCGTCGACCTTGAGCGGAGAGGCGATGAGCGCATGCATCACGGTCTGCTGCGTTGAATCCAGGTCGGCAATGCCGGGAGCATCGGGGCGCGAGTAGCGCAGGGTTCCATAGATGCGTGAGATAGCCATCTCGATAGATTCCTCGTCAATGATGCAGCAGGCACCGTTCGCAATGAGGTAATTCGTGCCACGCGACTCGGGCGATAGGATCGACCCCGGTACGGCAAGAAGTTCTCGCCCCAAATCCATAGCAGCCTCGGCTGTAGAAAACGTCCCGGAAGGCATACCCGCCTCGGATACAAAGAGGGCTTGCGACAGGGCCGCGATCACGCGATTGCGACGCGGAAAGGCAAACTTGCGAGGACCCATGCCCCACGGGGAGATCGACACGACCGCGCCACCCGTATCGAGCGTGCGCGTAATAAGCCCCGCGCTCGAGCGCGGATAGACCACGTCGGCGCCCGTCCCCAGCACCATGACGTGTTTGCCGCCAGCGTTGACCGCAGCCCAACCCGAGGCCTGATCGCAACCGACCGCGCCGCCCGAAACTACCGTCACTCCCGCCTCGACCGCCACCTTTGCCGCAAGCTCTGCCACGGCAAGACCATACGGCGAGGCTTTGCGCGCGCCGATGATGGAGAGCGCGGGCGTCGAAAGCACCTCGGGGTTGCCGCGCACATAGAGCGTCTGGGGTACATCAGAAAGCTCCAAAACAGTCTCGGGATACAACGCATCACCTGGATGCAGCTCAAAGATCCCCTCGGCCATCATTGGTCCCTCCTTCCCTGATACATCGCCGCCTCGAGCACGTGGTCCTGCGTCACTTGGTCGCTCTCGGCGACATCTGCGATCGTACGCGCAATGCGAACCAGGCGCACGATGCCGCGGCCCGTGAGATGTGTGCGCTTCGACAGGCCGAGCACACACTTCTCCGCCGCATCATCGAGCTCAAAGGTCGATACGACGCCGTCAATGGACCGCGTCTCGTCATCCTCGGCCTCGGCATCCGCATCGTCCATACGGGACTCGCGCCAGGCGCGAAAGGCGCGACCGCGCACAACGTAGTCACGTAACTCGGCCGACGACATGCCCTCCGCTCCCTCGATAATCACCTGGGGGTCGGGACGGGTCACATCGATCATCATGTCGATGCGGTCGGCCAAAGGGCCGCGCAGTTTAGACCGATAGCGCTCGACCATCGCCGCTGAGCAGCGACACGGTACCTCGCGATCGCCCAAAAAACCGCAGGGGCAGGGATTGCTCGCAGCCAGCAGCTGAAAGCGCGACGGGAAGGTAAAGGCCCCGTCGACGCGTACGATCCTCACATAGCCGCGCTCGATGGGCTGACGCAGCGTCTGCAGCACACCCGTGGGAAACTCGGCAAGCTCGTCCAAAAAGAGCACGCCGCCATGAGCAAGGCTGATCTCACCCGGATGCACCGGGCGTCCTCCGCCAATGAGGCCCGCCGTTGAAATACTGTGGTGGGGACTGCGGAAGGGCCGATGACCTGCCAATAATCCATCGATGTTCTCGCCCAAGACCGAATGGATGCACAGCGCCTCCTGCTGGTCCTCAACGGAAAGCTCGGGCAGGATGCCGGTCATACGACGGGCGAGCATCGTCTTGCCCGATCCCGGGGACCCGATCATAAGCAAACCGAGCTCACCCGCTGCCGCCAGCGCCATGCCGCGTTTGGCAACCTCCTGCCCCAGTACGTCGGCATAGTCGAGCTCGGGCTCAAAGGTCGCCTCGACGCCCTCAGAATCCAAGTAGCGCCGCGCGGCATCGCCCATACCATGAGCAAGCTGAGACAAATGATCGATAAAGCCGCAATCCACGCCCGCGAGTGGCACATGCTGGTCGGACCTGCCGGCGATAAAAGACAGCCCCATATCACGCGCCAATAGCTGAAACGCCACCTCGCCCTTGACGGGAAGCACCGTACCGTCCAAGCCAAGCTCACCAGCAATAAGACAACGATCGAGGTTGTCGCGGGGAATCTGACCATCGGCCGCCAATACCGCGATGGCGATGGGCAGATCAAAGCCGCTACCGGTCTTGCGAATATCGCCGGGCGCCAGATTGACCGTAATGCCCGAGCGCGGGATCTCGAACCCGGCGGAGCGCATCGCGCAGCGAATACGACCGCGTGACTCCATCACCTCCATACTCGGGATGCCGAGCATCTGGATGCCCGGAACGCCACCGGCAAGCGAGACCTCGACCGTGACGTGAATCGCCTCGACGCCGCGGATGCAGGCCGCGTGAACGGCAAACGTCTCGAACGCCATCACGACACCTGCCAATCGAACGCGTTGTACTGATGCTCGATCTCGGCAATATGCCCGCCACGAATGGTGACACCCACGGCATCGAAGCGAATCGCCTTGAGCGGATAATGCTCCATGAGGTAGCAACTTGCGATGCGGCGGTAACGGCGTTGCTTTTGGGCGTCCACGGCCTCCTCGGGAAAGACCCGCGTGTCGCAATCCAGTGCAACGCGTCTGGTCTTGACCTCGGCCATCACCACGACATCGTCGAGCTCATCGAGCAGCACCAGATCGGC
>CABRLT010000035.1 GCA_902471785.1 uncultured Collinsella sp. | reverse complement strand
TAACAACGCCACCGCCGAGCTCCCCTCCGGCGGTGGCGTTTTCCGTATGCGTCCGCAGGGGATGCACGAGATTGTCTTTGGTCTAGCCCAACCGGCATACGCTGGCGTGCGACAATTGGGGCTGCCGATATCACAACACTGAGAGAAGCCCGTCATGGAAGCGCATCAAAAGCAGATAACCGTTTATTCGAATCATACGGAAAGCGCGCCTGTCATCTACCTTCCTGTGGTCGTGGGCGACGGCAGCGAGGTTTATAAGTGTTGCCGAGAGCTCGACTGTCCGCCATTCGCCCTCGTCACCATTGGCGGGCTCGATTGGAATCGCGAGCTGAGCCCCTGGGCATGCGACGGGACCGTACGCGATGCCGAGCCTTTCGGCGGCCAAGCTGCCGATTTTCTTGATGAGCTGCTGAATCAGATAATCCCCCAGGTCGAGTCGTCGCTTCCTCAGCCGCCCACCTGGCGCGGCATTGCCGGCTACTCGCTCGCGGGCCTCTTCGCACTCTGGTCCCTCTGGCAAACCGACGCCTTTGACCGCGCCGCGAGCGCATCGGGGTCGCTATGGTTTCCCGACTTTGTCGACCGTGCCAGCACGGCCCCTTTTGCCGGCAGCCCGCAAGCCGTCTACCTGTCACTCGGCAAAAAGGAAACCAAGACGCCCAACCGCATGATGCGGCATGTACTCGGCGACACACGCGCGATGGAAGCGTTGCTCGTCGAGCGCGGCATTCCAACAACGCTGGAGCTCAACCCCGGCAATCACTTTGCCCAAACCGACTTACGCATGGCCCGCGGCATCCACTGGATACTGACGCATTAAAAATGGTGCCCACACGCATATACGCATGGGCACCATATCTTGTTTTAGCTGAACGCAGCTGCTACTCAGCAGCCTCCTCAAGCTCGGAGACATCAAACTCAAAGTCGTTACCCGGCAGGATGGCGTTGAGCACGATGCCCACCAGTGAGCCCACGGCAATGCCGGACAGCGAAATCGTCACGCCGCCCAGCTCCAGCACGATGGCACCGGCGGTACTGTAGGCAATGCCGAGCGAAAGCACGAGCACCAGAGCCGCCACCAGCACGTTGCGGTTGTTCTGGAAATCAACCTGATTCTCGATGAGGTTACGCACGCCAACGGCGCTGATCATGCCGTAGAGCACGAGCGACACACCGCCGATAACGCACGCCGGCATGGCGGCAATCACCGCAGCAAACTTGGGGCAGAACGAAAGCACAATGGCGCAGCAGGCGGCAATGCGAATCACACGCGGGTCGAACACGCGCGTAAGCGCAAGCACGCCGGTGTTCTCGCCATACGTGGTGTTGGCCGGAGCGCCAAAGAGCGACGCCAAGATGGTCGCCAGGCCATCGCCGAGTAGGGTACGGTGCAGACCGGGATCGGCAATGTAATTGCGTTCGCAGGTAGAGCCAATGGCGGAGATATCGCCAATGTGCTCAATCATGGTCGCAAAGGCCAGCGGCATGATGGTGATGATGGCCGTCGTGGCAAGACCGCTATCGAACTGCGGGCCAAAGAGCGCAAACACGGTGTTGCCCCACACGATGGGCAGACCGACCCAGGGGGCGGCTGCGACGCCAGAGAAGTCGACCTCGCCCAACGCGGCCGCAACGGCATAGCTCACCACAACGCCCAGCAAAATCGGCACGATCTTGACCATGCCGCGGCCCCAAATATTGCAGACGACGATCACGGCCACAGCGATGACGGCGACAAGCCAGTTGGTCTGGCAGTTGGCAATGGCAGAGCTTGCCAAGATCAGGCCGATGGAAATGACGATGGGGCCGGTCACCACCGGCGGGAAGAAACGCATAACGCGCTTGGCGCCAAAGGCACGGAACAGGGCCGCCAGCACCGGATAGAGCAGGCCGGCGCAGGCTACGCCCAGGCAGGCGTAGGGCAAAAGCTCGGTCTCTCCGTTGGGCGCGATTGCGGCATAACCGGCAATAAAGGCAAACGATGAGCCCAAAAATGCCGGCACCTTACCGCGCGACAGGAAGTGGAACAGCAGCGTGCCGATGCCGGCGAACAGAAGCGTCGCCGAAACGGAAAGGCCGGTGAGCACGGGCACGAGCACCGTGGCTCCGAACATCGCAAACATGTGTTGCAAACCCAACACAAACATGCGCGGGCGGCCGAGCGACGATGCATCGTAGATGGCATCGGTGACGGCGGGCGTCGAGGATTGGGACATGGAAGTCCTTTCATGATGGAAGGGCGATCAGGCATATCGGATAACCTGCCCGAACGATACGATCCGAACCATTGTACGTGATACACCATGTCTCGCGCGCGCCGTCACCTGCAAACGGTAGCGTTACTTCCAAACGCGCTCGGCAATGCGCTTGACCAGCGCGATCTTTGCCCACTGCTCGTCCTCGGTCAGCTTGTTGCCAATCTCGCAGCTGGCAAAGCCGCACTGGGGCGACAGGTACAGATTCTCGAGCGGCACGTACTTTGCGGCTTCGCGGATGCGCTCGACGATAACATCCTCGTTCTCGAGCTCTGCCGCCTTGGTGGTTACCAAGCCCAGCACGACCTTCTTGCCGGGAGCAACATACTTGAGCGGCTCAAAGCCACCGGCGCGCGGCGTATCGAACTCAAGGTAGAACGCGTCGACATCCTCGTGCGCAAACAGGTACGGCGCAATGGGATCGTAACCACCCTCGAAGGCATACGTGGAGTGATAGTTGCCGCGGCACACGTGCGTGTTGATGACCAGATCGTCGGGCTTGCCCTCGATGGCGGCATTGTTGAGTGCCACGCCCAGCTCGCTTACCTTTTGCAGGTCGACCGGGCTCATGCCGGTTTTGGCGACAAAATCGGTATCGCAGTAGATGCCCCAGGTGCAGTCATCAAACTGGATGTTGCGGCAGCCTGCTGCGTACAGGTCGGCGATCACCGTGCGATAAGCGGCTGCAATGGCGTCGGCAAGTTCCTCGTCGGTCTTATAGACGGCACGCAGGCTCTCCTGCTGGCCGTCGCAGCGATCGAGCGTAACCTCAGAGAACGTCTGGATAGGCGCCGGGATGGTCTGGCGTGTAACGTGGCCCTCTCCCTCAAGCGCCTTGACGAACTTAAAATGCTCGACGAACGGGTGGTTCTCGCCGCTAATGGGACCGGTAACCACAGCGGTGTCGGCCGTGGTCTCCTCGTCGTGGAACATATAGCCCGTACGTGAGGCACGGCGTTCAATGCCGTTGAGTCCCCACATAAAGTCGAGGTGCCAGTAGCTGCGGCGAAACTCGCCATCGGTAATCACCTGCAGGCCGGCGGCCTTTTGCTTGTCCACCAGGTCGCGAATGGCCTCATCCTCGACGGCCTTAAGACCGGCGGCGTCGAGTTTGCCCGCGGCGTAGGCGGCACGGGCGTCCTTCACGGCCTGCGGACGAAGAAAACTGCCGACGATATCGGCGCGAAACGGCGCGTTCGGTTGAATCGAAGTGCTCATAGATATCTCCCTTTGCATTGGTTGCTTTATCGAGACAGAGTATGGGCGCTCATGTGGTCATCGTAAAATATATGTTTATATAGGTTTGTTATTAGTTTTTTCTATACCGAGCAACAGCGGGACTCAGCCTCACATGGATATCTCGAAGTGAGCTAAATATGCTGACGAATCGCGTCGATATAGGCCTGCCCATAGCGCGTGAGCGTCGTATTTTTGCGCGTGATAATGCCAATCTCCATATACTCGTCCACATCGAGCGGAATCGAGATAATACCGGGGCCGTTAAGTTCATGGCTGATCACGCCCGAACACACCGTGTAACCGTTAAGGCCCATAGCTAGGTTGAACAGCGTCGCACGGTCACGCACGCGGATATTCTTGCGACGCTCAAAGGTCGAGGTCAGCTCCTCGGAATAATAAAACGAGTTATAGCTGCCCTGCTCATAGGACAGGAACGGGTAGTCTTCCAAGTCCTCGAGCGTCACGCTGGAGCGGCCCGCCAGCGGATGGTCGGCGCACACGAAGACATGCGGCGCGGCGCAGAAGAGTCCTTCGAACACGAGCTCGTTGGCCGCCAGCATGCGCTCGATGACCTCGCGGTTATGCTCGGATAAGTACAGGATGCCCAGTTCGCTTTTCATATGCGCGACATCCTCGATAATCTCGTGGGTCTGCTCCTCGCGCAGGGTAAAGTCGTAACGCGCGGCATCGAACTCGCGGATTACATCGACAAACGCGTTAACGGCAAAGGAATAATGCTGGCAGCTCACACTAAAGTGCGGCACCTGCTCGGATGCGCCCTTGTACTTGCCCTCGAGTAGGTCGGCCTGGTCGAGTACCTGACGCGCGTAGCCCAAGAAGGTCTCGCCTTCCTCGGACACAATGACGCCCTTGTTGGTGCGCTCAAAGATGTGCACACCCATCTCGTTTTCGAGATCGCGGATCGACGCGGTAATCGAAGGCTGCGACACAAAGAGCCGGCGCGAGGCCTCGGTGATGCTGCCGCATTCGGCAACCTTAACAACATACCTGAGCTGCTGAAGCTTCATGACGTTCTCCCTAGACGTTCGTGGCGCCAAGACCCGCCGCGTCCACCTGGCGCATAAACGACGGCATCTCCCCCGTCGCGGCGCAGGCGACAATCTGATGCAGAGCCCCGGCAACCGCATCATCTGCCGCAGCGCCGATATGCCAGCGTGCGGCAGCCGTGACGGCCTCGTTGGCATTGGCGACTGCAACGGAGTTGGGAACGGCATCGATCATGGGCAAATCGTTATCGGAATCGCCGAATACGGCCACCTCGTCGGGCGTCAGGCCCAAAGCACGCGCCAGCTCCAGCGCAGCGCAGCCCTTGTCCCAGTCGGTCGGAAGAACGTCGAACAGGCGCACGCGGTTGTTGGGAAACACAAGCGAGAGCTCCGGCACCTCAGCGGCAACACGCTCGCGCAGCTCGGCGAGCTCCTCGCGCGAACGGGCACTCCAGATATTCGCCTTGTATACCGGGGCATCGTCAACGACAGGACAACAGGGAGCCTCTTCGCCCTTGAGCCACGCGTTGCCGCCTGACTTCATGGCGCGACGCACACGCTCGGGATCGCTTGTCACGCAATAGGCATCGTTATTCCAAAAGTCATCGCCCAGACGGTAGACCTTCAAATACGTATCGTCGGTCTCCTGTTCAAAATAATCGGCTAAGCGCATAAGGACATCGTTATCGATTGCGCGCGAAGCGACTACTTCGCCATCGACAAACATCACCTGTCCGTTACAGAACGCGCCAGTCGAAAAGCACTCGGAACGATTTTTGAACATCCAACCCATCGCGGACGGCTGGCGACCCGAAACCGGGCCAAAGTGCAGACCCGCCGCCTGCATGGCATGAATGCCCTCGATGGCGTAGTCGCTAGCGCCGTCATGCCCGGCTGGAATCAGCGTATCGTCCATATCGGTCAGCACAAGTTTAATCATAAGGCCCCCCATTCGTATCGGTCCTACCTATTGTAACGACCTGCCAAAATAAACCTGTCCCTTTTTGGCAGGTGCGTTAGTATAGGGAACAACAGATTCGATGCGGGAGTGCCGGCGGTGCAAACCACAAGGCTGAGAGGGCATGGGGCCCAATCCTTTGAACCTGTCAGTTAATGCTGGCGTAGGGAGCATGCCGCCTTTACAGGGGCGCTGTCTATGCACAGCGCCCCTTTTCTATGCCAAGGAGGCATGTGCAGTGATTGATTCGGAACAGCTTAAGCAAAATGTGGTCAAGGCCGTAGAGGAGATTCGCGCCACCAATCCGATGGCCGGCTCCATCACCAACACGGTGACGATCGACTTTGTCGCCAACGCACAGCTCGCCGTGGGCGGATCGGCCGCCATGGTCTATCTGCCCGACGAGGGCGAAGCGCTCGTTGCCGGCGGCGGCGCCATCTATCTCAACATGGGCACGCTCTTCCCTATCTACGAGCAGACGATTCCCCGCGCGGCGAAGGCGGCACACGACGCCGGCAAGCCCTGGGTGCTCGATCCGGTGGGCCTGGGCATCGGTAGCCTTCGCACCCAGCTGGTAAACGAGCTCAAGCAGTACAAGCCCGCCATCGTGCGCGGCAACGCCTCCGAGATTATCGCGCTCGCCGGCCTGTGGGGTCTTGAGGGAGAGGCGGCTGATCTGAGCCGCGTGCGCGGTGTCGATACCACCGACACGGTCGACGCCGCCCGCGATGCTGCCGTGGCGCTCGCTCGCTACACCGGCGGCGCCGTAGTGGTCTCGGGCGAAGTCGACCTGATCACCGACGGCACGACGGTGGCCAAATCCCACGGCGGCAGCCCGCTCATGTCCAAGATCACCGGCTGCGGCTGCTCGCAGGGCGGCGTGCTGGCCGTGTACGCCTGTGCCGCCGACCCGTTTACGGCAGCCATCTGCGGCACCGCCGTCTACAACGTTGCCGGCACGCGTGCCGCCGCTGTCGCCGACGCCCCGGCAAGCTTTAAGGTCGCCTTTATCGACGAGCTCTACCGCGCGACCGCCCAAGACATCGCCGATAACCGACTCGAGCTCGAGGAGGCATAAGCCATGTCCGAGCCCGTAACCAATGCCGGCATGAACACGCTCGTCGCCGTGGCCATCGCCCCGTGCGGCACCGGCGATGAGCTGTCCGCCGAGGTCGCCGAGGTCGTGCGCGTCATTCGCGAGAGCGGCCTTCCCAACCACACCACCTCGATGTTCACCGAAATCGAGGGCGACTGGGACGAGGTCATGCAGGTCGTGCGCGACGCAACCTTTGTGTTGGCGAGCAAGGGCATCCGCACCGAAGTCGTGCTCAAAGCCGATATTCGACCCGGATTTACCGACACCATGACCGGCAAGCTCGAGCGCATGGAAGCTCAGATCAAAAAGCAGGAGGAAACACGATGAGTATCCGCGACAACCTTGATATCTCGGCCTATCTGGTGCTCGGCCCCGAAAACACGCTGGGGCGCCCCGTGGGCGATGTGGTGGCCCAGGCACTCGACGCCGGCTTTACCTGCATCCAGGTGCGCTCCAAGGTGGCAAGCGCCCGCGAGATCATTGCGCTGACCGGCGACGCCGCGCAGGCAATCGCACAGGCCGGCAAGACCGGTCAGGTCGCTTTGCTGATTGACGACCGCCTGGACTGCGTGCTTGCTGCACGCGAGCAGGGCATTGCCGTCGATGGCGTGCATGTGGGCCAGAGCGACATTCCCGTCGAGGTCTGCCGCAAGCTGCTGGGCCCCGACGCCATCGTGGGCCTTTCGGCCCGCTGCGAGGAGATGCTCGAGTACGTCAAGACCGCCGACATGAGTCTGGTCGACTACCTGGGCATCGGCCCGCTCCACGAGACCGAGACCAAGCGCGACTGCGGACGCGCGGCCGATGGCTCCATCATCACCAAGAGCTTTGAGGACCTGGCCGCACTCCACATGGCAAGCCCCGTGCCCATCGTGGTGGGCGGCGGCGTTAAGACGGCCGACTTGCCGCAGCTCAAAGCCACCGGCGTCGATGGCTTCTTTGTGGTGAGCGCTGTCTGCAGTGCCGACGACCCCTACGCCGCGGCCAAGGAGCTTGTCGACACCTGGCAGCAGGCATAGGCATAAGCCGAGCAGCTGATTCGCAGTCTCATATCTTCAGCAATGGAAAGCGCATCCCAGTTTGGATCTCCATTCCGGGATGCGCTTTCCGCATGCGACCCTTACCCCGCCAGATACGCTTCCAACGCCGGCAAAGTCGCCTCCGCATCACGACGACCGACCTGGTAGATACGCTCGAGCTCATCGGGGTCGCGACACAGCGACGGCACCTTCACCGATTCGCTCGGCCGCACCACAAAGATTTCGCCGGCAGCCTCGCGACGTGCCAGGTCATCGAGCGTGGCATTGTAGACCTCATGCCGATGCTCAAGCGCTGCGACAAACTCCGGATAGTGACGGAACACGCGCCGCAGCATGGGCATCACGCTGTTGGGCTGCTTTACAAAGCCCGCTGGCTGCGTGAGTACCACGATATTGCGGTCATACCCCTGTGCAAACAGCCAAGCACTGGGAATGGAATCGGCCACGCCGCCATCCAGGTACTTGCGGCCCTCAATGGCGACAGGACGCGTCGCCACGGGAATTGCCGACGACGCCCGGATCCACTCGATATCCCTCTCGTCGCCATACGGCAGATCGTGATAGACGGCCTTGCCCGTCTCGATATCGGTACACACGCACGTAAACCGCATGGGGCAGGCGCGATATGTCTCCAGGTCGATGGGATCGCGCTCGATGGGCACCTCGTGATAGGCAAAATCGGCATTGAACATATCGCCGGTTCGCAGCCAGCTGGTCACGCTCGCATAGCGCTTATCGGCACAATAGGCTTTGTTGTAGCGAATGGCGCGGCCGATCTGGCGCGATTTAAAGTTGTAGCCAAACGCCGCGCCCGCCGAGACACCCACCATATGGTCGCAAGTTAAGCCGTGCTCCATCCAAACGTCGAGCACGCCCGCCGTATACATACCGCGGTAGCCGCCTCCCTCGAGTGCCAGCCCCACCGTGCGCGTCGTAT
>CABRLT010000034.1 GCA_902471785.1 uncultured Collinsella sp. | reverse complement strand
CGCCGCGCCTGCGGCCGGCACGTGGACCTGCAGCTGCGGCGCCACCAACACCGGCAAGTTCTGCCCCGAGTGCGGCAGCCCCGCGCCTGCCCCGGCACCGGCCAAGTGGTTCTGCCCCAACTGCGGTAGCGAAAACGGCGGCAAGTTCTGCAGCAACTGCGGAACGCCCAGGCCCTAGCCCCTCTATCTGGTAATTGGCGGGGGATCCGCCGCCCCCGCTCCTGCTTCTATGGGTTTCGTTCGATTAAGGAGGACACCATGAAGACAACGTTCAAAAAGTCCGTGCTCGCATTCCTGACATGCGTCCTGGCGCTCGCCTTTGCCCTGACGGGCTGCAGCGGCGGCGCCAAAGACCCCAAGGCCGACTTCGTCGGCAGCTGGGAACTCTCGGGTGGAACCGTGGATGGCGAAGAGCTGACCGATGAGTACATGAAGATGCTCGAGGATTGGGGTGTCCACTGCGTCCTGATTCTCGATGAGGACGGTACAGGCGCCCTCGACCTGTTCCTTGAGGTTGTCGACCTTAAATGGGAGGCAAAGGACGCCACCACCGTGACGATCACCGCCGAAGATGAGTCGCACGACATGAAGCTCAAGGACGGCAAACTCATCCTCGAAGAGGATGACGGCAACCTCGTCTTTACCAAGTCCGACAAGGATCTGTCCGGCACGGTGAAGAAGGATCGCGAGGCTGCCGAAAAGGAAGAGGAGATCGATGAGGCCGTCGAAGACGACGACGTCCAGCGCGCCGAAATCTCCCCCGCCGTCACCGTCGCCGATGACGATCTGTGCACCATCACCGTCACCGAGAAGTTCAAGGACGACTGGGGCGACATCGGCTTTGTCGTCAACATCACCAACAAGAGCGACAAGGACCTGACCTTCTACGCTCCCAGCGGTAAGACCAACGTCAACGGCACCATGAAGGAACCCTGGTTCTCGGCTCACCTGATGCCCGGCACCAACGCCACCGAGGAATTCACGTTCTCGAGCGGCGAGCTCGATAGCCTCGACGACCTGGTCAACACGACCATTGGCATCGACGCCTACCTGACCGATTCCTACGAGGACGTCGCCTCCTACAGCGCAACCATCGCGTAACGGCAGACATCGACGGCCGCGGATTGGCGGACACATCCGCGCACTTGCCAGGCGGGGCCGCAGGAGATAATTCTGCGGCCCCGTCGCTTTATGCCGACAGGTAACGAGCGTTAGCGCTCCATATTGGGGACGATGCTGCCTTCGGTCACCGCGTGCACGGCCAGGCGCATGATGTTGTCGTAGCCGGTCTTGTTGAGAATCTCCGAGATACGGCGCTTGATCGTGCCCTCGCTCATAAACAACTCGGCCGCAATCTCGCGACGGCTCTTGCCTTCGCAGGCAAGGCGCAAAATCGATAGCTCAACGTCGTCGAGCGCCGCCGTGCCCGAAAAGATGCTTTCGGGCGGCTTGGGAAACGTACAGTAGCCCGCCAGCGTGGAGCGCATCACGGCAAAGAGCTCATCGATGCCGACGTTCTTGTACACAAAGCTGTCGACGCCTGCCTCGCGCGCCTGATCCACAAACGTAATCTCGGGCATGCCCGTCATGATAATGACGCGGCACTCGGGCAGCTGCTCCTTGATGCGCGCCGCCGCCACGATGCCGTTAGAATCGTGCTCAGTGCACACATCCATCAGTATCATGTCCGGGCGCTCCTTGAGCGCAACGTCCAAGGCATCTGAGGCATCGGCGATGGCGGCAACAACGGTCATGTCGGGCTGGTCGCCAACGGAGCGCGCGAGGCTCTCGCGCAAGATGGCTTGGTCTTCGACGATAAGGATACGAATCATGAGCTTCTCCTTTGGACCGTTGCGTTGGAGTTCAGCGGAATGGATACCGTAAGCGTAAAGGGCGGGGCGGCATGGACCTCCAGGCTGCCGCCCAGATTTTGCGCGACATGCCTCATACCTGGAAAACCCGTTCCCTCGCGATACGATACGGGGGCAGGCGCGCCGTCGTTTGAGACCGTCATGTGTGCAATGGCGCCGCCATCCGACCCCTCCTGCCACAGGCGCACCTGGACCTGGTGGGCCTGCGCATGCTTGGTGGCATTGGTCGATGCCTCGCGGATAATCTGCAAAAAGGCGGCAGCGACGTGCGCATCGTCCGGAAGCGATCCATCTACATCGATCTGTACGCTCACCAGGCCAAAGGCATGAACGATATCGCCCAGTTGCTCTGCAGGCTCGCTAGCGCCACCGCTACGCAGGTCGGCGGCAATCGAGCGCAGCAGCGGATCGATCTGCTCGAGCGACTCGTCATCCAGACGCCCCTCCTCCAAGTATCGATGGAGAATAGACAGGCGCTGCCCGATCACGTCGTGCACGCGGGCACGCATGCGCAGGTAGGCTGCATTGTCGGCAACCTTTTTGACTTCTTCGATCTGGGCCTGGAGCTCTTGACCCGCAAGCTCAAGCAGGTGATTGGCCTGCGCCAGACGGTCATAGGCATGGGCATACTCCGTCACGTCCAAGCCGATGATGCGCTCAAAGGGGCGGCCCGAAACCATAACCTCATCGCACGCGAACAGACGAATCTCGGAAGGGGAAACCTCGACCACCGCACGCGCCTCCCCAAAGCGGTCCAGGTCGATTCGAACGCGGTTTTTGCTGCTCTCGGGCATCTGCGCACTGAGTTTTCGAAGGCCGTTCCACGTATCGCTCATGTCGTGCAGGTCGGTGGGCATGTGAAGCTCCACGAGGTTCCTGCGCATGCAGCGGTTCATGAGCAACGGGCGGCCTTTCGAATCCAGATACAGAATGCCGACGGGGATCACGTTAATGGTCTCGATTGTCGAAAACGCCGTGATGTCCTCCTGGCGGTTGCGCACGTCCATCAAAAGCGCCGCGATGGAGCGGAACAGGAAAAACGCGCCCTCCGCGATAAGGACTGCGGGCCACGCCGAACCCATGACGTAAACAACCGGCGGCGTCACGGCGGCAACAAGCAGCAGCTCAACCATCATGACGGGACGACGATAATGCACCATAAGGACTACGCCATAGGCGGCAATCGCGGCGTTGAGCCATAGCAGCGCGCCCGCCGCCTCGGCGGCGACATAGAGCGGCGCCACCAGATACGACCCGCTCGACGCGAACAAGATGACGGCCGAGATAATCAAGTGCAGCACAAGGCTCGCCTCGTAGGCGCAAATCACTTTGCGGTTGTAAGACGAACGACGCGATGCGATGAGCGGAACATGGATGGTCTGCAGGCATGCCACCAAGGCAAAGAGCACATCGAGCGCAACGATCTGGGGAAGGATAAGCGGCATCTGCATCATCACTCACCCGCCCGCGGCATCAGCACGATCATACGCAGCTGACCGGCCTCGCCCTCAAGACGATACGCCACGTTACGCCCCTGCAGTGCAACCTCGAGCTCGTGCGCGGCGGGCGTCTGCGACAAGTCTTCCTCGTCGTTGGAAAAGAGTGTGGCACGCAGCTCCACGCTGCACGAATCGTGTTCGCTCAGATGGTACATGAGTGCCGGATGATCGGTGGTGTAGGCGAAAAACGCAAAGTCATACACGCAGTCGTACAGCGCGCTTACCGTACTGGCATGCATCGGACGCTGTATGGCGATGATCGAAGCGCAGTCGACATCGATGGTGCGCAAGTCACTTGCCAGCTCGTTGGCAATGAGTTGGATGCGATCGCGGTCAAATCCGCTTTCTCCATGCTGCGCCAACGTGAGCGAGCCCTTGCGTTTGCAATAGGCGACGAGCATCTTGGCACATTGCAGCATGCGATAGCGCTCATGCGAGGATGCCTCATCGGTTAACGGCGGCAGCGAGCCCAGCAGCCCATACATCTCATCGAGCGCGCGGGCAAGCGCCTGGTCGACATCTTTGACCAGCAAGGCCTCGGCCTCCTGGTCGGCAAGATGCGTCTTAAGATCGTAGTCGGCCGTAAGTAGCTCGTTTTGGCGCTGCAATTCCATGCGCCGGTACGCCAGCTCGCGATTGAGCTCGTTGAGCTCCGATACGTCTTGGGCGAGCAATGCCGATCCGCCTAGCAGTGGGAAGGCGCGGTACATCACATCGGGATCGGACGCCACGGTAAAGGCGTGGGCATGCCCGTGCTCCTGAGCGCGCAGCTCTTCGCGCACACCCGCCGGAATCGGCTTTGATACCGGCGTGGCATAGACTTCCTGCAGGTCGCGCGTTATAACTTTAAGATCGAGCGGCAGGGTGTCGAAAATGTTGGCAATGCCGTGGTACGACGGAATGACGCCGCAATCGAGGCAGATCTCGAGCGTCACCACGCACAGCACGCAATAGACGAGCGAAAAGTTGAGCTTCCATGCCCAAGGCACGCGCAGGGCGTACGAAATGGCAAAGAACGCGCCGCCCAGCAGCACGAGTGCCGCCGTGCCCGAAAAACGTTGGATACGGAAGGACGATGACCGACCCACCAAAATGAAAAAGGCGACAAAGTTAAAGGCCGTCCATATCAGAACGGCAAAATAGCCCCAGCCGTACGTGTAATCGTTACTCCAGGTTTCACTCGAGCGATCGAAATGAAAGACCTGTTGGTGAAAATCGTTGGTAAGCACAAACCCAATGAGCAGGATGGCCGCGATCCACAGGGCTGTGCGGTAGCGGCGACCCGCACGATGTTGCTCCAACCCTGCAAGGCGCAGGCCGCACAGCTGGTAGAGGAGCGGAATGAGCGTCATGGGCACGTAGTACAGGTACCACACCACGGTGGCATAGAACGGCGTGAACGACTTGTACTTGAGGATGACCTCGATCATCCACAAGGCGCTGATGGTGGCAACGGCAACGAGGCGCCGGCGCAAGACGTAATCCAGACAGCGCAGATAGACCAGCACACCCCAGATTGAGAACGCGACGGCAGCGAGGAGCAGCGGAATCGAGCTCGAATGGATAAGCCCGTCCACGACTTCTTTGGACACCTCGTTATAGATGGGCACGGTGTTGGAGAGCTTGGGATCGGAAGCGACTGACGCCGGCAAGACCGCCAAAAGCAGAAGAAACAGTGCGGTTATGACGCCGGCAATGACGAAGGCGCGGCGACGGTACACCAGGTGCGTTATGCCAACGAGGAATCGCGGCATGGCGAAGAGCCTGCCGCCCCTGGGATCCGCCACCGGCGCGGATCGGGCGGCCGCATGGCCGATATGTCGCTCGCGGGTACCCATAGTGCTTTTAGTGTACCGACAGGCAGGCTCAAAAAACGGGCCGCATGTCCCAAAATCCGCGGACGGCAAAACGCCCGGCAAGCACAAACTGCTCGCCGGGCGCTTTGGTTAGGAGACTATGAGGTTGGGGGCTCGGTGCCCTTAGGACAGGTCCTCGCCATTCGAAGCAATGACGCGCTTGTACCAGTCGAAGCTCTTCTTCTTGGAGCGCTTGAGGGTACCGTTGCCGGCGTCGTCACGGTCGACGTAGATGAAGCCGTAGCGCTTGGACATCTCACCCGTGCCGGCCGAGACCAGGTCGATCGGACCCCAGGTGGTGTAGCCCAACAGGTCGACGCCGTCCTCGGTCACCGCGTCGCGCATCGCGGCGATGTGCTGGCGCAGGTAATCGATACGGTAATCGTCGTTGATGGAGCCGTCCTCCTCGACAACGTCCTTGGCGCCCAGGCCATTCTCGACCACAAACAACGGCTTCTGATAGCGGTCGTACAGGTCGTTGAGGGTGATGCGGAAGCCCAGCGGGTCGATGGCCCAGCCCCACTGGCTCTGCTGCAGGTAGGGATTCTTGGCACCGGCGAAGGCGTTGCCCTGGGTCTTCTCGACATCGGGGTTGTCGGCACCGGCGGAGCAGCGGGTGCTGTAGTAGCTAAAGCTGATGAAGTCGACGGTGTTGTCGGCCAGGATCTCGCGGTCCTCGTCGGTCATGCCCACATCGATGCCCAGACGCTCGAGCTTCTTGACGGCATAGGCCGGGTAATAGCCGCGGCTCTGGACGTCGACGAAGAAGTAGTTGTCCTGGTTGTCGAGCTGGGCCTGGCGCACATCGCCCGGGCGGCAGCTGTAAGGGTAGTAGGTGCCGGCAGCGAGCATGCAGCCGATCTTGACCTCGGGGTCGATCTCGTGGGCGATCTTGGTGGCCCAAGCGCTGGCGACGAGCTCGTTGTGAGCGGCCAGGTACTCAACGGCCTCCTTGTTCTCGCCCTCCTCAAAGACCAGACCCGCGCCCATAAACGGCAGGTGCAGGATCATGTTGATCTCGTTGAAGGTGAGCCAGTACTTCACCAGGCCCTTGTAGCGGGTGAAGATTGTGGTCGCGAGGTTCTTGTAGAAGTCGATGAGCTTGCGGTTGCGCCAGCCGCCGTATTCCTTGATGAGGTGGATCGGGCAGTCGAAGTGCGTGATGGTCACGAGCGGCTCGATGCCGTGCTTCTGGCACTCGCGGAACACGTCCTCGTAGAAGGCCAGGCCGGCCTCGTTGGGCTCGGTCTCGTCGCCGTTGGGGAAGATGCGGGTCCAGGCCAGGCTCATGCGGAAGGTCTTAAAGCCCATCTCGGCAAAGAGGGCGATGTCCTCCTTGTAGTGATGGTAAAAATCGATGCCGGTCTGCGCGGGATAGTAGTAGCCGTCCTCGAAGTCGAGCATCTTACGCTGGCCGGAGACCACCGCGTAGCGCTCAACGCCGTGCGGCGCCACGTCCACGTTAGCCAAGCCGCGACCGTCCACGTCGTAGGCACCCTCGCACTGGTTGGCAGCCGTCGCGCCGCCCCACAGGAAGTCTTTACGGAAAGCCATACATCGATCCTTTCACACGCTGTTTGTCATAGGCTCAGTATCTCTATAAACGGCACGTCGCTCAACGGCAACGGCGCAGGTCGACACTTCTTTTCGCTCCCGCATATCGGCAGACGGTGCGCTCCTGACACTTTTTGATACCTCGCGTGCACGAAAAAGCACCCGCCCACACGCCGCGAACGTCAAGTGAGTAGACTTTTTGGCAAAACTCAACCAGACCCGCCTTTGACGCCATCAAAACCGCAGGTAGCTTACCTGGCATGTTCCGGCGTGGTCAGACTAAGCCAAAAAGTCTACTCACTTGCAAAAAAGGGCGCCTCCACAACAGCGAAGGCGCCCTCGGGTGGCAGACCATTTGACTGAATAGGAAAGAAAGGAAAAAATAGGAAAGAAAGGAAAGGAGACTTATGACTGAAACCATCTTCTCCCCCTCATTTGGAAATCGCCCATCCTATCTCGTCGGGCGCGAAACTGTAATTTCGACATTTATATCCGGCCTTGAGCAGGAACCGGGCAATCGCGACCGAGCCATGCTCATGCTTGGACAGCGAGGCAGCGGCAAGACAGTTCTTCTGTGGGAACTTGCCGACCGCGCACGCAAGCTCGGCTTTGTTGTCGCCACGCCTACCGTAGCCTCCGAGGATATGCTCGAGCGCATTGTCGAGAAAATCCAAGAAGCAGGCAAACCTTACGTCAACAAACGCCGCCTTCCCAAACTCGCGAGCGGCAGCCTAAGTGTTTTCGGGCTCTCGGCAGGCCTCGAGTTCACACGAGACGTGCAGGAGACCAAGAGCTTTCAGTTCAAGCTCACGCAGCTCGCGCGCAAACTGACCGAGCAGGGGCACGGCATCCTCATCCTCATCGACGAGCTCCAAGCAAATTCACCCGAGATCAGACAGCTCGTCACCGCCTATCAAGAGCTGGTCGGCGAACGACTCAACGTCGCGCTCGTCATGGCGGGCCTTCCGGGAGCCGTCTGCGCAACACTCAATGACCGTGTGCTGACATTTCTCAACCGCGCTCGAAAGGTCACGCTCGAGCCACTTTCGGTCGGAGATGTCGATACCTATTACCAGCGGGCTTTCGATGAGCTCGGCCTTGATATTCCAAGCGATCTTCGCCTCCGTGCCGCTCGCGCAACCCAAGGCTCGCCCTATATGCTGCAACTCATCGGCTATAACATCGCCAATCGCTGCAGGACAGGCGAACGTGCGACGCAAGGGTTAATCGACGGAGCCATCGAGGCGTCGAAAGTCGATTTCGAAAACGATGTGTGCGAAACGACGCTCGCCGCGCTGTCAGACCAAGACGTCGCGTTTCTCTCCGCAATGACTGATGACGAAGACGCTGTGTCTCGCATTTCTGATGTTGCGAAGCGCATGTCAGTCACACCCGACTATGCGCAAAAGTATCGCCGGCGCCTCATCGACGCCGGCGTTATCGAGCAGGCGCGCCGCGGCTACGTGCGCTTCGCCGTCCCCTATATGGCCGATTACCTGCGCAGCCAGCTCTAGGCAACCACCGCAAAGGGGACAGGCACCTTTGTGGTGGGTTGGGCCCGCTCGTCTCGATCTGTAACAGTTAGGCCGTCAAAACCGGGCTTGGCGTTACAGATTGAGATTGTTCGGGCGGCCCCCGTGGTTCGTCTTGATCTGTAACAGATAGAGACGATTTAGCGCGCCAACTGTTACAGATTGAGACGGAAGACCCTAGTCCACGGTGATGTCGAGGTTCTTGCCGACGAGACCTACGTAGCCGCCCTCGGCAGCCTTGGGACTATCTGCGTGGCAGAGAACCCACTTGTCGGCCTTCCAGTAGCAGTAGCTATCACCGGCCGCGGGCATGTCGGCCGCAGCCT
>CABRLT010000033.1 GCA_902471785.1 uncultured Collinsella sp. | reverse complement strand
TAACCGACAAGAAAGATAAGGTTTTATGCTTACCAAACTCCTCTGCGAATTCGGCGCAACGGCCCTCATGATCATCTTTGGCGTGGGCGTGCACTGCGATACCGTGCTTAAGGGCACCAAGTATCAGGGCTCCGGCCACATGTTTGCCATCACCACTTGGTCTTTTGGCATCTCGGTCTGCCTGTTTGTCTTTGGCGGCGCCGTGTGCATGAACCCGGCTATGGTGCTTGCCCAGTGCATCGTAGGCCTGGTGCCGTGGAGCAGCTGCATCCCCTTCATGATTGCCGATATGCTCGGCGGCTTTGTGGGCGCCGTAATCGCTTGGCTTATGTATGCCGATGAGTTCAAGGCTTCCGAGGGCGTCGTCGACCCCATTGCCCAGCGCAACATCTTCTCGACCAACCCCACCACCGAGGGTACGAACTATGCCCGTAACTTCTTCTGCGAGGCTATCTGCACCTTTGTGTTCATCAGCGCTATTCTCGCCGCTGCTAGCCGCGCTGGTGAGAACGTTCTGATGCTCGCTATCTGCGTCGGTCTGATCGTTTGGGCTGTTGGCATGGGCATGGGCGGCATCACCGGCTTCGCCATGAACCAGGCTCGTGACCTTGGTCCTCGCATGGCTTATCAGGTGCTGCCGATCAAGAACAAGGCCGACAACAACTGGAAGTACGGCCTGCTCGTTCCTGGCATTGCTCCGTTTGTCGGTGCCGCTCTGGCCGCACTGTTTGTGCACGGTTTCTTGGGCATGTTCTAGTTTGAGGCTACATAGTTGTCCGCTGACCGCATGGGGTAACTTCCCAGCGCGTCCTCGGACATGCAACCCAACATATGTATCTGAATTTGGATGGGAGGGGCTTGTTACTGGTAGGGGCGTTGGGCTGTTGTCGATACTTTGGGATGGATTGTGCTTTGGGTTGGGGCGGAACTTTGGGATGAGCTTCTTACTTAGTTGAAGAGGGGCTTTATGGCTGAGAGGTAGTCTTTTGCTATGTCGGTTTTGTCTGCTTGGAAGTTGTGCCAGGCCCACCATTGGACGGTGGCTACGAAGCTTGAGGCTATGTGGTGTAGTAAGAAGCTGCGGTCCATGGTGGCGGCGGGGCCGTTTGGGTCGGTAGGGACGGTTTCGGCTGCTCGTGACATGATGGTCTTGCGTAAGCAGTCGGCGAAGACGCGTGAGCCGGCGCCGGCTACGAGGGCTCGAACGCCCTGGCGGCGCTCCCAGAGGTTGTTGAGGATATGCTCGACCTGCACGAGCGGGTCGTCGAGTGGCGTGCCATCGTCGTCGAGGGCGTGGGTGCAGATGTCGCTCACGAGTTCGGACAGTAGGTCATCTTTGCTCTTGAAGAGGCCGTAGAATGTCGCGCGGCCTACGTGAGCGCGCGCGATGATGTCGCCGACGGTGATCTTGCCGTAGTCCTCCTCGCGAAGGAGCTCGGAAAATGCTGCGACGATGGCGGCGCGGCTTTTGGTTTTGCGGGCATCCATGGCTATGCATCCACGTGAACAAGCAGGCAACGGAGCGTGCCGGAGCAGCCCTCGTAGGGGCGCTTACCGGCGCCGTAGCCGACGGCTTCGATGCGGTAGCGGGCCGGCAGGTGCTCGGACGTGCGCAGTGCGGCGACGATGGCGGCACCCGTGGGCGTCACGAGCTCGCCGGCGACCGGTGCGGGCGTGAGGGCGATATTGCCTGCTTGGCATAGGTTGACGACGGCGGGCACCGGGATGGGCATAAGGCCGTGGGCACAGTGGATGGTGCCGTGACCCTCGGAGAGCGACTCGACGACAATATCCTCGATGCCCAGGTCATCGAGGCAGATGGCGACAGAGCAGATGTCAACGATGGAATCGATGGCGCCTACTTCGTGGAACATGACGGTCTCGAGCGTTTTGCCGTGGGCCTTGGCCTCGGCGGCGGCGAGCGCGGTAAAGATGGCGAGCGCGCGACGCTTGGCGCCATCGCTTAACTGCGAGCCATCGATGATGGCGGTGACGTCCGCCAAAGAACGGTGGTGATGGTGGTGGGCGTGATGGTGACCCTCGTGGCCATGACCGTGGGCCTCATGGTCATGCTCGTGGCAGTGCTCATGTTCGTGCTCGTCATGATCATGATGGTGGTGCTCATGCTTGTGCGTGTGCTCGGCAGCTGCCTCGTTGCCGTAGAGCCAGGCCATGTCGTGGTCGTGGTTCTCGAGCTCCTCTGCCAGCTGAACGTCAAAGTCGCAGGCGTCGATGCCATGCTTGTTTGCGCGTGTAACGGCAATCTCAAAGCCGCCGACCGGAAGCGTGGCAAGCTGCTCGCGCAGGTGCTCCTCGCTGGCGCCCAGGTCGAGCAGGGCCGCGACGGTCATGTCGCCGCTGATGCCCGAGGTGCCGTCGATGATAAGCGTGTGCTGATGATTGGACATGGAATGCTCCTTAACGAGCGCGGGACGTGCCGGCGCTCAGATGATTGATAAGACTTGCCTGATAGGCGGCACCAAAGCCGTTGTCGATATTGACGACCGAAACGCCGCTGGCGCAGGAGTTGAGCATGGCGAGCAGTGCGGCTACGCCACCAAAACTTGCGCCGTAGCCCACGCTGGTGGGAACGGCGATGACCGGACAGCTCACCAGACCGCCGACAACGCTCGCCAGAGCGCCCTCCATGCCGGCGATGGCGATGACCACCTGTGCCTGGGCAAGTTCCTCGGCATGCGCGAGCAGGCGGTGCAGGCCGGCGACGCCGACGTCGTAGAGGCGGTCGACCTCGTTGCCGTAGAACTCGGCCGTCAGTGCCGCCTCTTCGGCGACGGGCAGGTCGCTCGTGCCGGCGCAGGCGACGACAACGCGTCCGTTGCCGGTGGGGGAGGGCTTGCCACCTACCAGGGCGAGCTGTGCGTCCGGGACATATCCCAGGTCGATGCCGTTGCCGAGGAGCTCCGAGGTGCGGTCTGCCTTTTCGGCATCCAGGCGTGTGACCAGGACGCGCTCCTGGCCGGCATCGCGCAGCGCCTCGATAATAGCGGCAATCTGCTCGGCGGTTTTACCGGCGCCGTAGACAACCTCGCCGGCTCCCTGGCGCACCCCGCGCGAAAGATCGAGCTGCGCAAAGCCCAGATCGGCGGTCGGCGCCGTTTGGATGCGCGTGAGGGCATCGGCCGGGGTGACTGATCCGCCGGCAACATCGCTCAGCAGCTGCTCTAGATCTTGCTTATCCATATATTTTCCCTTCGACGGCGCAAAGTCTAGCACTCAAAGGGTATGTTTCCGAACACTAAGACAAAATTGTTCGGAAACTATAGGACAGGCTGATTCAATTGCTAGACGGATCGGCTAGTCGCGCAGGATGATGTCCATGGCGAGCATCAGGTTGCGTTCGTCGATGGCAAACGGGGCGGCCTCGCGCGTCTTGGGCTTGGCGCAAAACGCGATGCCGGTGCCCGCGGCCTGGATCATGGGGATGTCGTTTGCCCCGTCACCAATAGCGACCGTGTGGGCCATGTCGACGCCGCACTCAACTGCCCAATCCAACAGCTGGATGAGTTTGGACTCCTTGGTCACAATGTCGGCAGCCAGCTTACCGGTGAGCTTGTCATCCACGACTTCCAGGCGGTTGGCCAGGCAAAAATCGATGCCCGCGGCGGCCACGATCTTGTCAGCGACCTCGTGGAAGCCGCCGCTCACCACGCCGACCTTCCAGCCCTTGCTGTGTGCCGAGCGCACAAGCTCCAACGCGCCGGGGGTAAATGTCACGCGCTCAAAGGTGCGCTCGAACACGCTCTCGTCCAGGCCGGCGAGCAGCCCCACGCGCTTCACGAGCGCTTGCTTAAAGTCCAGCTCGCCGCGCATGGCGCGTTCGGTGATCTGTGCCACCTGCTCGCCCACGCCGGCCTCTTCGCCCAACAGGTCGATGACCTCCTGGTTGATGAGGGTGGAGTCGATATCCATAACGATGAGGCGTGCAGTCATGACGGGCCTTTCCAGGTGCTGTTTTATTGGGGCACATTGTCGCACGTGACGAGCGCGGGCGGGTGCCGCGGCGCGTCAATTGTTTCGTCTCCGTCAAGTCTTTGGGCGGGAGCCACTTTTTCGCGGCACATCGGCACGGGTGCGATAAGATAATACGCCATGTCTGGCTGCGCGGTTTACGCAGGCTGGGCAAATCTGTACGACGCCGCCCGGAACGACACGGGGCGGCACAGATCCATAAAGGAGGATCACTGGTATGAGCCAGACCCGTCCCATCGACGAGCATTCCATGCACACCCGTACCTGCGGTGAGCTTCGCCGCGAGAACGTGGGCGAAGAGGTTACCCTCACCGGTTGGGTGAGCCGTCGCCGCGATCACGGCGGCCTTATCTTCTGCGATCTTCGCGACCGCGAGGGCATCACACAGCTCACCTTCGACCCCGAGCACTCCGATGGCGATGCCTTTAAGATCGCCGAGACCATGCGTCCCGAGTGGCCCATCAAGATCCACGGCGTCGTGCGCGCCCGTGGTGAGGAGACCACCAACGCCAAGCTCGCGACCGGCGAGATCGAGGTCCTGACCGACCACGCCGAGGTGCTCAACACGTCCGTCACCCCGCCGTTCCAGATCGAGGACGGTATCGAGACCAGCGAGGACACCCGTCTGCGCTATCGCTATCTGGACCTCCGTCGTCCCGAGATGATGGCCAACCTCAAGCTGCGCTCCGATTTCACCTTTGCCATTCGCGAGGCTCTGCACAACCGTGAGTTCATGGAGGTCGAGACGCCCTCCCTGTTCAAGTCCACGCCCGAGGGCGCCCGCGACTTCATCGTCCCCAGCCGTATTCAGCCGGGCAACTTCTACGCCCTGCCGCAGTCCCCGCAGCTCCTGAAGCAGCTGCTCATGGTCGGTGGCGTCGAGCGCTACTACCAGGTTGCCAAGTGCTTCCGCGACGAGGATCTGCGCGCCGACCGTCAGCCCGAGTTCACCCAGGTCGATATCGAGATGGCCTTCGTGGATCAGAACGATGTCATGAGCGCGCTCGAGGAGGTCCTGTCCGATGCTTTCGGCCGCATGGGTGTCGAGATGCCCACGCCGCTGCGTCGCATGGACTACTGGGAGGCCATGGACACCTATGGCTCCGACAAGCCCGATACTCGCTACGGCATGCACCTGGTCGACCTGACCGACGTGTTTGCCAACTCCAAGTTCAAGGTCTTTGCAACTGCCGCAAACGAGGAGGGCTCTGTCGTCAAGGCCATCAACGCCAAGGGCGCCGGTGCCTGGGCGCGTGCCAAGATCGATAAGCTCGCCGGCGTGGCCTCCACGTTTGGCGCCAAGGGCCTGGCCTGGATCGCTTTCCGCGAGGACGGCTCCATCAACAGCCCCATCGTCAAGTTCTTCTCGGACGAGGAGATGGCCGCTCTGCGCGAGCGCATGGACGTCGAGCCCGGCGACCTTGTGATGTTCGCCGCCGGCCCGCGCCTGCTTTCTGACGAGATCCTGGGCGGTATGCGTTCGCACATGGCCAATGCGCTCGAGATCAAGCGCGAGGGTCACGACTTCCTGTGGGTCGTCAACTTCCCGCTGTTCCATTGGGACGAGGATCGCAAAGCCTATGCTGCCGAGCACCAGCCGTTTACCCTGCCGACCGAGACCGATATCGCCAAGATCGAGGCCGATCCGCTGGCAGCCGGTTCGTGCACCTACGACTTTGTCATGGACGGCTTTGAGGCCGGCGGCGGCGGTATGCGTATCCACAACGCCGAGATGCAGATGTCCATGCTCAAGCTCCTGGGCTTTACCGAGGAGCGCGCCGAGTCGCAGTTCGGCTTCCTCATGGAGGCGCTCAAGTTTGGTGCGCCCCCGATGGGCGGTTTTGCTCTGGGCCTGGACCGCGTGTGCATGCTACTTACCGGGTCCGATTCCATCCGCGACGTCATGGCGTTTCCCAAGACGGCCAGCGGCTCCGACCTCATGTCGGGCGCCCCGAGTGCCGTTAGTGGCGCCCAGCTCAAGGACGTCAGCCTGCGCCTGATGTAGGCAAGCGGCTACATAGTGCCTGTAACGAGGGAAGGACGCGTGCCTTCCCTCGTTTTTTTGTGCGCCGAGGTTGTGAGGGTATAGGGTGACCGGACGTCGCGGAAACTGCGTCCCGGAATTTGCGTCCAGAATGGGATGTACTTTCCGCCAGGGTCGCTCAGCGGAAACTGCGACCCAGAATCCAGCCAGATAACGGGTCGCGCTTTCCGGTTGAGAGTTCTGGCGGAAACCGTGTCCCATCGTTGACGCTCGAAGTGGGATGCGGTTTCCGTCTCGCCCTCAACAAGCATCTAACGGTACAATAACTACCACGTGGCTGGGTTTGGCCGGCCAAATGTGCGATGCCGCGGGAGGGGACATGGTCGAGTTTACAAAGACGATTAAAGATCCGTTGGGACTACATGCCCGCCCGGTTGCGCTGCTCTATGACATCATTGCCAAGCATCGTAGCGACGTGTCAGTCAGTATCGGCGATCGCCACACCGACGGCCGCGACGTTATGGGGCTCATGGCCCTCTACGGTGAGTGCGGCGAGGATATCGTGTTCCGCGTTTCGGGCGTGGATGAGGCCTCCTGTGTCACATCGATCAGAAATCTCTCGCTCTAAGCATGATAGGGCGCGGTAAAGGATGGTCCTTTGCCGCGCCTTTTTGTTTTGTTTCGTATAGGAAACTTTTTCGAAAAACTGAACAGGACCCTTTCCAAAAAGTTAACCACGTGTTAGTTTACTAAAGCGAACATAGACGTGGTTAACTTTTATCGCGTCGATGTTGAGGACAAACTGACGTTAGGAGCCACTCATGTCTTGCGGACCGCAGATGCCGGCCATGCCGCTTTCGATGGTAAAAGCGGGCGAAACCGTGCGCGTGTCTCGTGTAAAGGGCAATGAGGACATGAAACACCACCTCAAGGACCTCGGCTTTGTCGAGGGCAACGAAATTCACGTGGTGAGCTCGAGTGGCGCCAATATCATCGTCACGGTGCTGGGCGCACGCTTTGGCATCGATTCCAAGGTTGCCATGCACATCATGACCGTCGGTTAGTTCGCAGCATTTCATAAAAACCGAAAGGGGGACAAGAGGATGAAGACGTTGGGTGACGTTAAGGTGGGCGAGAGCTCTACCATCGTCAAGCTTCACGGTGAGGGTGCGCTTCGCCGCCACCTTATGGACCTGGGGCTCATCAAGGGCACTTCGTTCAAGGTCGTGAAGGTTGCGCCGCTCGGTGATCCGGTCGAGATCAACGTGCGCGGCTACGAGCTTTCCATCCGCAAGGAGGAGGCGGCCGTCGTCGAGGTCCAGTAAGGGCTCGCGGCGTATATTTCTGCAGATAAAGTTAGGTATTTCTAACTTAATGCAGCATCTTTGAAGCACATTATCCAGCCTGCGCGGAGAAAGCAGCGCGGGCACACAAGGAAGAAGGATTGAATGGCGGATTCTCAGATCCATGTCGCGCTGGCGGGTAACCCCAACTGCGGCAAGACCACGCTTTTCAACCTGATCACCGGCGCCAACGGCTACGTTGGCAACTGGCCCGGCGTCACGGTTGAGAAAAAGGAGGCCAAGCTCCTAAGCGACAAGAACGTTACCATCACGGACCTCCCTGGTATCTACTCGCTTTCCCCCTACAGCCCCGAGGAGCAATGCTCGCGCGATTATCTCATGAGCGGCGAGCCCGATGTGGTCGTCCAGGTTGTCGATGCCACCAACCTCGAGCGCAACCTGTACCTGGCGCTTCAGGTTATCGAGACCGGTCTGCCCGTAGTCGTCGCCCTCAACATGGCCGACTTGGTCGAGAAGAACGGCGACAAGATCGACACCGCCAAGCTGTCCAAGAAGCTCGGCTGCCCGGTCATGATGATCTCCGCTCTTAAGAACAAGGGTATCAAGGAGCTCTTTGAGCAGGTCAAGAAGTCCGCTGCTTCCAAGGGCCAGGTGCCGGAGCACAAGTTCGACTCCTCCATCGAGGACGTTCTGGACCACATCGAAAACAACCTGCCGGCAAGCGTTCCCGCCAACAAGCGCCGCTACTATGCCGTCAAGCTGTTCGAGCGCGATGCGGATGCCTGCAAGCTCATCAACCTCACCAAGGAGAAGGCCGCTCGCGTCGAAGAGCTGGTCGCTCAGTGCGAGCAGGACTGCGACGATGACGCCGAGTCCATCATCACCGGTGAGCGCTATGGCGTCATCACGCACATCATTGATGAGTGCCTCACCAAGGCTCCGGCCAAGATGAGCACCTCCGAGAAAATCGACCGCGTGGTTACCAACCGTATCCTGGGCCTGCCGATTTTTGTGGTCATCATGTTCTGCGTGTACTACATCGCCGTTTCCACCCTGGGCGGCACGGTGACCGACTTCACCAACGACCAGCTCTTTGGTACCGACGGTTGGTACGTGCTCGGTCAGGGCCGCGACGCCTACGACGCGGCCGTCGAGGCCGCGGGCGACAACGCCGACTCGGTCGACCCGGCGCAGTATGGCCCGTATGTTCCGGGTATTACCACCATGGTCCACGACGCGCTTGTAGCGGGTGGCACCGAGGACGGCGGTCTGGTCGATTCGCTGGTCTGCGACGGCATCGTCGGCGGTCTGGGCGCCATCTTCGGCTTTGTGCCGCAGATGTTCCTGCTCTTTGTGATGCTGTCTTTCCTGGAGGACTGCGGCTACATGGCTCGCGTCGCCTTCATCATGGACCGCGTGTTCCGCCGCTTCGGCCTGTCCGGTAAGTCCTTTATCCCCATGCTCGTGTCCTCGGGCTGCGGCGTCCCCGGCGTCATGGCTACCAAGACCATCGAGAACGAGAAGGACCGCCGCATGACGGTCATGACCACCACGT
>CABRLT010000032.1 GCA_902471785.1 uncultured Collinsella sp. | reverse complement strand
CCGCCGAGACGGCGATGGCCGTCCAGCGGGCGACGCCGCCCGTCATGGCCTTAGTCTTGATGGCCTGCACGATGTACGGCACCACGAGCACCGTGGCGACGGTGAGGCCGGCCTGAATCTCAGTCATTTGATTGCTCCTATCTGCTTGTCTCCTTGTTGTACATGAGGTCGACGCGGTCGTAGATGTGGTCGACCTTTTGAGCCATGCCCTGGCTACGCGTCTGGCTGTGGACCAGGTCGGCGTGCAGCACGTCATTCGACGCGACGACCGACTCCATGAGGGTCTTCATCCCCTCAATCAAGGTGTTGCTGCGCTCCATCTGGGCTGCGATGCGGCCCTCCATCTGCGAGCGCTCGCGGTCGCGCTGCGCCCGCTCGTCCACTTCGGCCTGCTTTCGCTCCTCGCGCTTGAGGTCGATGTTCGCCTTGCGCTCGTTCTGGACCTTGTATTCGTCCAGAAATTGCCGCCCAAAATAGAAGGCGATCAGCACCAGCGCCGCGCCGCCAAGCCAGCCGGGTCCGTACGGCGCGAAGAGCTTGAGCACCTCCATCAGGCCTCCCTTCCGTTCTGCAGTGTGGTGGGGCCCATTCCCCGCCACATTGCAGGTTCGGGCCCCCGTAACGCCGGTCTACACCGCCGCCATCGTGCCGACGCACACGGCCAGCGGGCCCTGCGACAGAATCACGGCGCGGTCGGTGATGACGCACCCCGTGCAGGATCGCACCATCGGGACCGTCACGACCGCACCGCGAAGCATCACGTCCAGCGCCGTGCCATGGACGCCGACGACCGTGCCGAACTCCATCGTCAGCCGCTTGCCGCCCGACGGAATCGCCGCCGCCAGCCGCGCCGCCGCACCCTTGATCTCGACCGCCGAATCGCTCATCGCTCGTACCTCCTCGCCGTGTGCTTTATGACGCAGCCGGCGTCGAGCGTCAGCGTCTGCTTCTGGATTGCCAGCTTGCCGACCACCCCGCCGGTCCTGTAGTTCATCGCCACCGCCATGCACGGCTCGACGGGCTTATACACGCTCCTGAACTCGTCCGTGCGCGTCACTGAGCGCTCGGTGGCGAGAAGCTCCGCCGCCTTGCGGTCCGCAGCCGACTGCATGGCGTCCTGGGGCCAAGGCGTGGCTGTGGTACCCTCCTCGACCTTGTCGGCGACGAAGGTTGCCTCGCCGCCGTCGATGTAGCAGTAGCCCCAGCTGACCTTGCTGTGGTTCTCCGTGGCGTGATAGGTGTAGCTGACCTTCTGCCACTCGCCAGTCAGAGTGAAGCCCTCGGTCACCGGGCCAAGCGCCCTCTCCTGGTCCCAGAAGGACTGTATGATGCCCGTCGCGCCCTTGGTGCCCTTGACCCACACGCTCTGCGTGTAGTCCGTGTCCTTCTTGACGCTCGGCCCCTCGTCCTGGCAGAAGCCGACACGCCCGCCAGTCGAGACGACCTTGATGCCGAAAAGCACGCCCGTCTGCGGCGAGTCGGAGACGTAGACGGTCTGGATGCTGCCGTGCGAATCGCTCTGCCTGAAGCTCTTATCCGACTTCTTGCCGGTGCCGATGAGGGCGTTGGCGGCGCCCTCGACAAGGTTGCTGTCCTCGGTGTCCACGCCCGGCAGGCTGTCGTAGCTGTAGCTCTTGACGATTCGACGACCGACCGAGACGGTCGAGAGGTCGGAATCGGGCGAGTCGTCCACCGCCGCGCCGCGCACCGATGCGTCCTGCGTGCTGAAGTCCACGTGCACGACGTTGCAGACCTCGGCGCGGTTGGTCGATTCGGTCATGTCCGACATGAAGCGCGCGTCCCTGCCCTCGGTGAACTCCGCCGAGATGGGCATGTCGGCGGGCTCGACGTACCGCCTGAAGAGCACGTTGCCCATCCGGTCGGTCGCCGCCGAGCGGAACCCGGCCGCCTCGAGGAGCAGGTTGACGGCATCCAGCTTGGTCTTGGCGTCGTTGTCTCTGCCCACGCCGAACACCCAGTTGCTGCCGAGCAGGAGGCTGCTGCTGTCGGCGTAGACGGTGAGGCCGACCGATTCGGCTATCTTGACGGCCTCCCCCACAGCGTTGCTGTCCTGGGCGATCACGTAGGGGCCGTCGAAGTCGTCGTCCTTGAGTAGCTTCAGCAGGCCGTAGGCGTTGATCTGGCCCTCGCGGTAGGCTCCGTCGATGTCCACCGAGTCCACCTGCGGCATGAACGTGCCGAGGCACTCGCGCCTCTCGCTGCCGTCCGAGAAGGAGGCGTTGAGGTACACGCGCAGGAAGTCGTTGCCGACGTCGAACTTGTCGGCGAAGTCCAGGGACGCAGTCTCGTAGAGTGCCGTGTTCGCGTTGCGCTCTATGGAGCCGCCGTTCTCGATGTCGCGCACGAAGTCGTAGGAGGCGTCGAACGGCCTCGTCCAGCTATCAGCCATTAGCGGGCTCCTCCCACGTCTCCCACGTCGGGTCGCACGAAGCCACCCACGCGCCGTCGGAACGCTTCACGCTGCAACTCAGGCGGGCGCGGAACCGTTCGCCGTAGAGATCGCGCACCCAAAAGCGTCCCGCGGTGTTCATGACCTCGAGGAATGACTTGTAGTCCTCCTCGTCGAGCAGCAGGAAGTCCATGCTGTCCTTGACGTCCCGTTCGTTGATGCCGTACGAGACGGGCAACCCTTCCCCGCCGTCGGCAAAGTGCAGCATCTTGTACCCGTGCGTCACCTTGCGGCTCGAGCCCTTCTTGAGATAGCGCCCGAGCCACGTCCTCTCAGCGCCGGCCCCCCAGTTGAGAGCCACCGCGCGGCTCGCCACGGTCGTCTTGACCCTCGTCGCCGTGCTCACGCCCGTCGCGGCGTAGGCGACCGCGACGTACTCGAACTCGCTGTTGAGCGGAGGCAGCGGGTCGCTCGCGCCCTCGCCCGCCGCAAGGTGAGAGCCGAGCTGCAGGGTCGAGCCGTCGGGCAGGACGCGCGACACGGTGAAGTGGGACGTCTCGGGCGTGTCGTCGCTGTCGGCCTTGCCTGGGAATACCGACAGCTGGCATCCCAACCTCTCGTCGACGAAGATGTTTAGCGACGGTTTGGCTGGCGGTGCCCAGTCGGTCCGGAAAGTTCTCGAGACGGTGACCGATAGCGACGATCCGGCCGTGACCGTGAGCATGACCCTGTACGGCGTGAAGTTGACGAACGCGTGTTGCGCGTAGCCCAGGCGGAAGGAACGCGCGTCCTTGTCCACAGCCCCGCTCCACAGAAGGTTGCCCCTGATGTCGCATAAAGACAGGTACTGTCGGCTGACGCCCGTCTCGTCGGCCACCTTCCACGTGAAGGTATGCGGCACCGCGCGCAAGGTTGCCCCGTCCGCAGCCGGGTCGGTGAAGAATGCCTGGGGCGCGTCCGCCACGGTATATGCCGCCGCGCTCGACCATGCGCCCCAGTCCTCGTCGAGGCCCTTGGTGCGCACGCGCACGGAGTAGAGGCCCTTGGTGCCGGTCGGCAGCTTCAGGCTCGTACCCGGGCCATCGACCGTCGTGGTGGTGGGACCCGTCGGCGTCGTGACCTGCACCTCGGCTGAGGTCTGCGCCGAGCCGTCCGAATGGTTGGGCACCCATTCGAGCGTCGCGGTCGAACCTGTGGCGTAAGCCGCCCTGACGCCCCTGATGGACGGTGCGAGCGGCGGGCATATTGTCGTGACCTCGTTTGACTCGGTCCACGGTCCCTTGAGGCCGCTCTTGACCGCGCGGGCGCGGTAGCGCACCGTACCCGCCGGTGCCTCCTCGTCCTCCCATGAGGCGTTCACGTCCGCATCGACCCACGTCTTTCCACCGTCGGTCGTGAGCTGGAACTCCCAGCTGTCGACGAAGGCCGGCGCGTCGTGCCCCTTGAGCACGACCTTCGCCGCCTCCGCCTTGACTGCCTCGAGCATGCCGAGCGCCGTCGGCGTGGTGTAGATCGCCGGCGCGCTCACGCCGTAGTCCGACGTGCCGCCGGGGCCCGTCGCCTTGGCCGAGAAGATGTACATGCAGCCCGGCTCGAGACCGTTGTAGGTGTGGCTCGTGGTATCCCAACTAACGGTGCCGACGTCGGTGAACTTCCCCGGGCCGTTCTTCACCACGCCGACGGTCACGGTCGACCAGGGGTAGTCGCCGTTCAGTCCCGTATAGTCGGCGTCCCAGCTGACCTTCGCACTGGTGTCGCTCAGGCGCTCCGCCCTGATGTTCTTCGGCGGATGCGGCGTGTGGTAGGCGCGGCACGGCACCGTGACGGTGTTTGAGGCGTTCGACGTTCCGTTGCCGAAGCCGCCCGTGACGTTAATCTGCCCCGTGAAGGTGTGGTTGTAGGCGCTTCCGTTGCCACGGTTGAGCGTGACGTCGCGCGACGTGCACTGCACCCATACCCAGCCGGAGTTGTTCGTCGAGTATACCGAGCCGTTCCACGAGCCGCCCGCCGACGAGCTGCCGTTTGCGTAGCAGTCGATGGCGTAGCGCGTGCCGTAGCCGTGCGTGACGCGGTAGGTCACCGTGGTATCGGTACGCCCGACCTCAACAACGTCCACGTACGCGCACCAGCAGTACTTGCGATAGCCGCTTCCGCCTTGAACCCAGTTTCCCTGCGCCATCCTACGCGACCCCCATCGCCATGCTCTGCTCCACCGCCGCGACGAAGCTCCTGAAGGCGGAGGCCACGCGCCCGTCGACGCCCAGCAGGTCGCTGTCGAGGTAGAGGTTGTAAACGTTGCCGCCGCCCGCGATGCCCGCGGCTCCGCTGGCGGTCGCCCCGTATGCTCCGCCGCCGGTAACGCTCACACCGAACACGGCGGCCTTCTCGACGTTGCGCACCGCCGACCTCATGGACTTAACCGGCTCGTCCGCCGTGTCGTCGATGCCGAGGGCCGCGCCCTCCATGACGTAGCCGAAAATCTTGCGGAACACGCGCGAGGGGGAGTGGATACCCAGCAGGTTCTTGGCCGCGTCGATGGCGCCGCCGACCACGCCGGTAATCTTGCTCACGACCACGCCAGCCGCGCCGCTGATTCCGTTTGCGATGCCCTGCACGATCTGCGAGCCGATGGAGGCCACGCGGCCCGGGATGGAGGACAGGGCGCCCATGATGGAGCTGCCGATGCTCGAGGCCGCCGAGGTCACGAAGCCGACCGCGCCGCGGATGGCGGAGCCCAGGCTGCTGATTCCGTTGCGTCCGATGCTCGCCAGGGTGGACGGCAGGTTGGCGATGGCACCGCGGATGGCGGACACGATGTTGGTGCCGCACGAGCGCACGAAGCCGGCCATGTTCGCGATTCCGTTGCCCAGGAACGTGATGGCGTTCCTGCCGAGGCTCAACCAGTCGAGCGCCGACCACGCCGAGACGAAGGCCGAGAAGATGGCCGGGATGTTGGCGATGAGCGTCGGTATCGCCTGCACGATACCGAGCGCCAGCGTCACGATTGCCTGGATGCCGGCACCGAGCAGTATTGGCGCGTTGTCGTTGATCGCGTTGGCGAGGTTCTGCACTATGGCCGGCGCCTGCTCGATGAGCGTCGGCAGGCTGTCGGCGATACCCTGCGCCAAGCCGACGATGAGGTTCGCCGCGCCCTCGGCAAGAACGCCTGCGTTCTCGGCTATGGACTCTGAGAGGCCGGTGAGAATCTGCAGGCCGCTCTCCGTGATGGAGGGCAGGTTCTCGGACAGGTAGCCGCCGAGCGACGTCATGAGCGAAGCCGCCGTCTCCGAGAGGAAAGACAACCCCATCTCGATTCCCTCGGCGAGCTTGGGAACGACCTCGCCGCCGACGCCGGCGAAGCCCTCGGCGATGCCGGGCAGCGAAGAGGTGATGTTCTCCTGCAATGTGGACAGGTCGCCGTCGAGCAGCGTCAGCCCGTAGACCATGGCGAGGTGCAGCGACTCCAGCGGATTGTCCCCAACCGCCCAAATCTCGCCAAGGCCCTTGAAGCGCTCGCCGATCTCGTCCACGCCGTCAGACACGGCGGAGAGGATGTCGCCCATGGGCCCGGGCACGGCCTCAGCCGCGCTGCCGAGCGCCTGCGTGAAAATGTCGACGAACGCCTGACCGAGCACGGGACCTACGGACGCGACAAGGCTTGGTAGCTGCGACAACGCCGTGCCGACGATGATCGCAAGGCGCGGGACGATGTTGGAGGCCGCCGTCTCGACCGACTCGACCAGCTCGGTCGTGAGCTTGCCCATGTCGGCGTCGTCCTTGCTGAGCTCCGTCACCCAGTTCTCCCAGGCGGCCTTGGCCATGTTGCAGGAGCCCTCGATGGTCGTGGCGGCCTCGCGCGAGGTCGTGCCGGCGATCTGCATCTGCTCCTGCATCGTGTGGATGGCGAGCACGACGTTATCGAAGGATAGGCTCGACTCGTCCACGGCTGAGTTGACCGCGTGCGCGTCCTTGACGAGGCGCTGCATCTCCTCCTTGGTGCCGCCGTAGCCGAGCTTGAGGTTATCCAACATGGTGTAGTTTTGTTTTGCAAAGCCCTGGTACGCGTTCTGGAGGTCCTCCATCGCCGTGCCGAAGGTGTTCGCGTTGTCGCTCATGTCGACCATGGCAGTGTTGGCGTACTCGGCCGCCTTGACCGTGTCGCCGCCCAGCGAGGAGACGAGCGCAGCCGAGAAGCCCGTCACCTGCTCCATGTACCGGTTGGCGCTCAGGCCGGCCGTTATGTAGGCGCGGTCGGCGTTGGCCAGCACCGTCGTCTGGGCCTGCTCGAGCTGCTCCCACTTCCCGGAGCACTGCTCGACAGTCTGGCCGGTCATGGCGGCGTAATCCTCGAGGGACTTACCCATGTTGCCGAATATCTTCTGGATGCCGCCGACGTTCTGCTCGTATGCGGCGTATGCGTTCATGCTCATGCCCGTGACGGCAGCGACGCCAGCCCCCACGGCGGCGACGCCCACGCCTACCGCCTTGGCAACGGTCGCTCCGGCCTTGCCGAGCGTGCCCACGACCTTCGAGGCCACGCCCTCGGCCTTGCCGCTGGCCTCGTCCTTGAGGCCGACCTTAATCATCAGGTCGAGAAGGTTCACCTAGACCACCTTCAATCCCATCCGCTCGATGATGTCTGCGGCGATCTCGTCGCCGCTGCGCGTGTCCTCCGCCTCGGACCCATCGCCCGCATCGCCGTTGACGATGCTCAGGAAGGGTTCCTTGAGCCACTTCCCCTGCGCCATGAGGCGCACCGACTCGCTCAGGTACACGCGGAACGCCTCCCGCTCGTCCCGCTCGCGCCACCGCGCGACCATGTACCTACAGAAAGGGCGAGCACGCCGTGGCCCGACGTACTCGCCCAGACAGAGCCATATGTGAGATGGGTCCTCGGCGGCTATCCAAAAAAAGGAGCCAAAATGTCCTTGATGCCATCGATGCCGTCGATGGCATCCTTGATGTCGTTCACCCACTTCTTGACGGTGAAGTCGGCCTTGTACTCCTCGAGCGTCTGGCCGTCGAGTGCGGCGAGCAGCTTGTAGCTGATCTCGCCACCCTGGCGCAGCACGTCGGGCAGAAGCCCCACCACCATGTCCACGGCGAGGCCGTTGACCTCGGCGGTTGCGGCTGCCTTCGCGGCCTCGGGGTCGCCCTTGGCCTTGGCGGTCGCCTTGGCCTTGACCTTGGCGGAGTCGGAGCGGAACTTGGCGTAGGAGGCCTTTGCCTTCGCGCCGAGTTCGCCGTTCATGACGTCCTCCGCCACGTCCGCCAACAGGCACATGGCGTTCTGGAACTCGTCGGCGTTAAGGTTGTCCAGCTTCATGGTTAGGCTCCAATCTCCTGTTTGATATACAGCTCGTAGGGCACGATCTCAGGGTTCTTGATTGAGTAGTGGCCCGTGAACTCGAACGCGAACTGGCCCTTAGCCTTGTTCTGCGTCGTGATTTGCAGACCGCCCGTGTTGAGCGCGTTGATGAGGCGGATGGCGATATAGCCGTTGCCGTTCTCGCCCGAGTAATCGCCGATGAGCCAGATATCGGCGAAGTCGGCCTCCGAGAGCGCGGAGCGCGGGACGATCTTCCCCTCGGTCTCGTCGGCTGCGGCTGCGAGCTTCTTGCCGAGCGCGGTGTTCAGCGTTACGAAGGTGCCGCTCAGCTTGGCCTCGATGCTGTCGATGCGCTTGAGCTCCATCGTGTTGGCGGGGCAGTTGTCGATGTCCTCGCCGTAGTCGATGAAGCTGGGCGTGGCGGCGAAGCTGGTTCCGCCGCTCGTCGCGCCCATCAGCTCGGACTCCGCGACCTCGGCGGTCTTGGGGTTGAAATTCGTGGCGAGCAGGCCCGCGTTGATGACGATCTCCTTGAACGTGTTCTCGGGGATGCGCGTGAACTTAGACATATGACCTCCTAGTAGCTGGTCATGTACTCAATGGTCAGGTTTATGATTCGGCGCTTCACGGCGTTGTCCTCGTCGGCCATGGCGTTGCAGAACGGCTCGCCCTGCATCACCCACATGCCGCCGCCGTCGCACGGCAGCAACACGCCCGACAGTCCCAACGCCCGGGCGACCTCCTCGGCCTTGGAGTTGGGCGCGGCCTCGGACGATGTACGGAACCAGAGGTTCACCTCGGAGTTGCACTGCGTGCCGAATGCCGCGGTCGGCAGGTCGTAGGTGATGTAGGGCATCTTCGCCTCGCCCGGCACCGCCGAGTCGCGGTACACGGGCAGCCCGAAGCCCTCGAGCCACGCCTGCAGCACTGCCGCCTTAGTCGCCATCCGGCACCTCCCACTCCTCCGCGCTGCACTGGCCGAAGCCGAACGACGCGCAGCACGGCGCGGCGCCGTCGTCCGCGGTCGACGTGCAGCGGAATATCTGCCCGTCAAACGCACGCTGGAAGAGGTCGCCGTAGCGCAGCGGCTCGGCGGTCGTCACGGTGTAGACGTTCCTCACGC
>CABRLT010000031.1 GCA_902471785.1 uncultured Collinsella sp. | reverse complement strand
CAATAGTCGGCTTGGCCCTTTCCCACATTGCCCCCTTTTTGAACGGTAAATTAATTGACTTCCCGCACGTGGACCTCGTGGACAGGCCCCCTTGTGTAGCTGCACCCGAGGCGCCTCCCCGTCGCCCTCCAGCGCCGGGGTTCCCCTCCATCACGAAGA
Source organism: uncultured Collinsella sp. (assembly GCA_902471785.1). GTDB lineage: Bacteria > Actinomycetota > Coriobacteriia > Coriobacteriales > Coriobacteriaceae > Collinsella. The sequence goes on along the minus strand of CABRLT010000031.1, from coordinate 8,742 downwards.
GGTAATCCCCGTCCGGCCTCGCCGTCTCTGCAACGCCGAGCCTCCCGAGCGACTCGAGGAGGGCGGGCTCGTCCCAGGAGATTTGACAATACTATAGAGACACGTCCCAAATTAGCTACTCAGTAGTTACTGCTGCTGGGCGCGGCGGGCGGCTCGGCGGGCCCTTGCTTCCTGGATCTCTTCGAGGTGAGCGATGATCTCGGAGGCGCTCTCCTCGATTGCCTTGCCGTCGGTGCGCACCACAAAGCAACCCAGACGTTTCATGAGGGCACGAGCCTCCTCGAGCTCGCCGCGCACGCTCTCGGGCTCGGCATAAGAGCCGGCGACGGCGCGGGCATAGTCGTCGCCCAGGCGGCTATCGCGAATCTCGGAAATCACATCGACGGTTGAAATCAGACCGAACAACCGCAACGGATCGACCTCGTAAATCGACTTGGGCGGCTCCATACCGTGCGCCAACGGAACGTTGGCGACCTTGTAGCCCTGATAGGCCAAATACATCGACAGCGGCGTCTTGGATGTGCGCGACACGCCCAGCAGCACGATATCGGCACCCGACAGATCGTCGCAACCACGTCCGTCATCGTGCTCGACAAAGTACTCCATGGCCTCGATGCGGTGGAAATACCGGTCATCGGTCTTATGGATCACACCCGCCACTCCTTTTGGCGGCACGCCGATAAGCGACGACAGCACGGCAAGCGTCGGGCCGATCAGGTCGACCGAGCGAATGTGCAGCATGCCCAAGTAGTCGAGCACGCGAGCACGAAGCGCCGGATCGACAATGGTATGGAACACGGCGATATCGCGATGGTCCGCATCGACATGCGGACCCACAAACGACTTAACCTGCTCCACCGAGGTCACCTTAGGCAGACGTAAAACACGAAAAGCCCCTTCATCAAATTGCCCGGACGCCGCAAGCACCACCTCACAAGCGGTATCACCGAGCGAGTCGGAGATAACGATAACGGTGGGACGAGCGGTGACCGGGCAATCCATGCGGGGCTCCTTTTGCGCTTATGCGCAGGATAGCTTACTTTTTGCGGGCAAGCTCACCGATGTTGGCGATGCCGGAGAAAACGGCCTCGAAGCGGTTAAGCAGCTTAAGGCGATTATCGCGGAGCTGCTCGTCCTTGTCCATGACCATGACCTCGTCGAAGAAACGGTCGATGGGCGCGCGCAGGGCGGCCAGGGCAGCGAATGCGGCAGGATAATCCTCGGTAGCAAGCGCGGCATCGACGGCGGTCTGAGCGGCCTCGGAGGCGTCGGCAAGCGCAAGCTCGACCTCGCCCATCAGAGCGCGATCGTACTCCGCGCCCAGTTCGGACTTGGAGATATGCGCCGCGCGGGCGTAAGCGGTCGCCAGGTTGTCGAAGGTCTCGGCGTCGTTCTTGCGGGCCTCGTCGAGGGCGGCGCAGCGGGCGAAGAAGACCGACGGGGCAATAATGTGCACCGCGGAAACGGCGGCAACGGTGTCGGCCGGGATCTTCTCATCGCGAGCCATGCTCACCAGACGACCGTGGAAGAAGTCGCGAACCTGCTGGGCGACCTCGGCGGCGTCGAACTCAATGCCCTGCTCGCTATAGAGCTCAAGGGCAAAGTCGATCAGCGACGTGGGATCAATCGGCAGACGATCGCGCAGGATGTTAATGATGCCGATAGCGGCACGACGCAGCGCGTACGGGTCGGAAGAGCCGGTCGGGGGCTCGCCGATGGCAAAGATACCGGCGATGGTATCGAGCTTGTCGGCACAGGCAACGATGCAGCCAGCGGTGCCCTCGGGCAGCTCGTCGCCAGCGAAGCGAGGGCGATAGTGATCGCGAATGGCATGGGCGACCTCGTCGTTCTCCCCCATCGCGATGGCGTAGTAACCGCCCATCACGCCCTGCTGGCTCGTGAACTCGACGACAGCGTTGGACACCAGGTCGGCCTTGCACAGGTGTGCGGCGCGGCCAGCGTCGGCGGCAAGGTGAGCGCCCAGATGGGCCTCACGGGCAATAGCCAGCGCAAGCTGCTCGATACGCTCGGACTTGGCGAGCACGCTGCCGAGCTTCTCCTGGAAGGCAACCTTGGCCAGGCGCTCACGGAACTCGTCGAGGGAGATCTTCAGATCCTCCTCGTAGAAGAACTTAGCGTCATCCAGGCGGGCGCGCACAACGCGCTCGTTGCCGTCGATCACGCGCTCGGCGTTCTCGGGCTTGCTGTTGGAGACGATCACGAACTCACGCGTCAGCTTGCCCTCACCGTCATAGATCGGGAAGTAGCGCTGGTTGGTGAGCATAGACTCGCAGATGATCTCGTGCGGGACCTTGAGGAACTCCTCATCAAAGGTACCGACGAGCACCGTCGGCCACTCGCAGAGGTTGATGACCTCCTCAAAGACCTTCTTGGGCGTATCGACGTGGCAGCCGGGGCGAGCGGCCTCGACCTCGGCGATACCGGCAAGGATGGCCTCACGACGGCGCTCGGCAGAAAGCACGCCGACGTCCTCGAGCACCCGCTCGTAAACAGCGGGGCTGACGACCACATGGTCACCGGGGCCCAGCACGCGATGACCACGCGTGGTGTTGCCGCTCGTCACGTCGGCAAACGACACGGGCACGACGTCCTCGCCCAGAAGGCAGCAGATCCAACGGACCGGACGCACGAACGTGGCGTGCTCGTGGCCCCAGCGCTGAGAACGGTAGTTGGGCCACTGCAGGCCGGCGATGGTCTTCTCGCACAGGGCCGTCAGGATCGGAGTAGCCGGGGCGGAAGGAATGTTCTTCTCGGCAAAGACGTACTCACGGCCGTCGGTGTCCTCGCGACGGACCAGATCCTCGGCAGCCACACCGCACTTGCGGGCGAAGCCCTGGGCGGCCTTGGTGGCGTTACCGTCGGCATCAAAGGCGATGTTGGCCGCGGGGCCACGCTTAACCTCGTGAACCTCATCGGTCGCGGTGGCGACGTCGGCAACGAGCGCAGCCAGGCGACGCGGGCTCGAGATCACGCGGACCTCGCCGTGGGCCAGGCCTGCCTCGTCGAGACCCTTGGCGATCATGGTGCCAAGCTGCTTGACGGCATTGTTCAGCGGTGCAGAGGGCATTTCCTCCGTACCGATCTCAAACAGGAAATCCTTAGCGTCTGCCATGGCTTACGCCACCTCGCCTTCCTGATCGGCATTCTCGTTGATTCCGGCGACCTCGGCCATATAGGCCTCGCAGCACGCCTTGGCGACGGCGCGGACGCGCAGGATGTAGTTGGCGCGCTCGACTGCGGACAGCGCACCGCGGGCATCGAGCAGGTTGAAGGCATGGCTGCACTTCATGACGCAGTCATATGCCGGCAGCGGCAGCTTGCGCTCCAGACAGGAGCGGCACTCGGCCTCGTAGTCGTCAAACTTCTGACGCATCATCTCGACGTTGGCGACCTCAAAGTTGTAAGCGCTGAACTCGCGCTCGTTCTCCAGGAACACGTCGCCGTAGGTCATGGGCGTACCGTCGGGCAGGTAGCTCCACACCAGGTCGTAGACAGAGTTGACGCCCTGGGCGTACATGGCGATGCGCTCCAGGCCATAGGTGATCTCAACGGGCACGGGGTCGACCTCGATGCCGCCCACCTGCTGGAAGTACGTAAACTGCGTGACCTCCATGCCATTGAGCCAGACCTCCCAGCCAAGGCCCCAGGCGCCGAGCGTCGGGCTCTCCCAGTCGTCCTCGACAAAGCGGACGTCATGGTCGTTGGGGTCCAGGCCAATGGCGGCCAGCGAACCCAGGTAAAGCTCCTGGGCGTTGACCGGCGAGGGCTTGATGAGCACCTGGAACTGATAGTAGTGCTGCATGCGGTTGGGGTTCTCGCCATAGCGGCCGTCGGCGGGACGGCGGCAGGGCTGCGCATAGCAGGTGCGCCACTCGGCGGGACCGAGCGAGCGCAGCGTGGTCGCGGTATGGAAGGTACCGGCACCGACCTCGGAGTCATAGGGCTGCATAATGACGCAGCCCTGCTCGCCCCAGTACTGCTGGAGGCGCAGGATGATGTCTTGGAAGGAAAGCGATGAAGCGTTCATGCCTCTAATATCCCCTCGTCGAAACGATTACACGGTTAGGTACTGTACTATAGCGTTTTTTAGTCGATAGCGCCGATACGGTTGAGCGGCCAGTAGCGCACAAGCGCCACGGCGATCAAGTCGGAGCGGTCGACGGGGCCAAAGTAGCGGGAGTCAGCAGAGTTCTCGCGGTTGTCGCCCATCACCCACACACAGTCGTCAGGGACGGTGTAGGGATAGCTCATCTGAGCGCCGGGGGCTTGGACCGAAAGCGGCCAGCTCATGCCAGTCGTATAGTCCTCGTCGAGCGCCTGGCCATCGACGACGACCTTGCCGCCCTGCAGGTCGACCGTCTGGCCGGCCGTGGCGATGACGCGCTTTACCAGCACGTCATGCTCGGACGTGGCATCGGGGTTGTGGAACACCACGATATCGCCTTGCTTGACGGGCTGTCCGAGTTCGAGCGTCACCTTCTGCGCCAGAATCTGGTCTCCGATCTCGATCGTGGACTCCATGGAACCGGTGGGCACCACAAAGGGCTCGACCACAAACGTACGAATCACGAAGGTGGCAACGAGCGCAATCGCAACGATTACGATCCACTCAAAGGCGCCCCTCAGGGCAGAATGCTGCGATGGAACCATTCTCACTCCTCGCTCTGCGAATACGAAGCGTCCAGGATCTCCTGCGCGTACGCGCGCTCCTCGGGCGTGAGCCGTGCCGTCTCGATAAGATCGGGACGCCAGCGGCAGGTGCGCTCGATGGCGTTCTTGCGACGCCAAGCGTCAACTTTGGCGTGGTCGCCGCTCACGAGCACTGGAGGCACACCCTCGCCATTGAACTCGGCGGGTCGAGTGTACTGAGCGTACTCGAGCAGGCCACCGTCCTCGGCGGTCGAGAACGACTCGTCGACGTTGCTCATCTCGTCGCCCAGGGCGCCGGGAATCAGGCGTACGACGGCATCGGCAACGACCATAGCGGGAAGCTCGCCGCCCGTAAGCACGTAGTCGCCGATCGACAGACGCTCATCGGCATACGCATACGCGCGCTCGTCGACGCCCTCGTAGCGACTGCACACAAACAGCAGGCGCTCACTTTTGAGCAGGCGCTCGGCCACATGCTGCGTAAAGGGCTCGCCACAGGGGGTAAAGAACACCACAGTGGGCTTGGGACCCTCTGCGCTAATGGCCTCGATGGCCTCGGCGATAGGCTCGACCTTCATGAGCATGCCCTGCCCGCCGCCGTACGGCTCGTCATCGACGGTACGATGGCGGTCGTGCGTCCAGTCGCGCAGGTTATACGCCTTAAAATCAAAAAGGCCGGCCTTGCGGGCGCGGCCCAAGATCGATGTGGACATGACGGGCTCAAACATCTCGGGAAAGACCGAAAGGGTCTCGATCAGCATGTTGTCCTCCCTACTTGTCCATATCGATCAGGCCGTCCATAACGTGGACGGAAATTGTTCCTGTGTCGGGAAGATCGAGCACGACCTGCTCGATCACGGGAATCAGCACCTCGCCGTACCGATCGCCCTCGACAACCCAAACATCGTTGGCGGGCGTCGACATGATCTCGACGATCGTACCGAGCGAACCGAAGCGCTCGTCGACCACCTCGCGACCCATCAGGTCGGTATAGGCGGCGTCGAGCGAATCGAGCTCGAAGTCGTCACGATTAGCCAGCACATAGCATCCGGTGATGCCCTCGGCGGCCGTCAAGTCGTCTATGCCCTCAAACGAGACCAGATCGCCATCGCCCGTATCGGTGACGGACACGACCGTGCAAAAACGGTCGCGCTTGAGCGCCGGCGGCGTCAAGGCGACACGCATACCCGGCTCCAATACAGAAGGAAGCCCCCGCAGCGGCTGCGCGAGGACCTCCCCCTTCCTTCCGTGCGGCTTGACCACACGGGCGATGTTTTTGTACTGGGACCTCAAGGTCCTAGCCCAGAACCTCTACCTCGACAGCAGTGTCGACACGAGCGGCCAGTGCACGGGCGAGCGTGCGAATGGCCTTGATGGTACGGCCACGACGGCCGATGACCTTAGCAACGTCATCCTCGGCAACCGAGACCTCAATCGTGGAGGCGTCGTCACCATCGATGACCTCAAGGCTCACGGAATCCGGGTCGTCGACGATCTGAACAACGAGATATTCGACGAGATCGGCGATGCGATCTGAGAGCATTGCCTCACCCTCGAGCTGTGCAGCGTCAACCTCAGGCACGATTTACTCCTCGGCGCCCTCAGCGGCCTCAGCGGCAGCCTTAGCGGCCTCGGCCTCTTTGGCGAGCTGCTTCTTGGACTTCTTGACGGCGGTCTCGGTCTTCTCGCCCTCGTTGGCGGCCTTGACCAGAGCGGCGACGGCGTCGGTGAGCTGAGCGCCCTTGGACTGCCAGTCGGCGATCTTCTCGAGGTCGAGGTTGATGGTCTTGGGGGCGGTCATCGGGTTGTAGCGGCCAACCTCCTCGATGATACGACCGTCACGCGGGGCGCGGGAATCGGCGACGACGACACGGTAGTACGGACGCTTCTTAGCGCCGTGACGAGCAAGGCGAATCTTGACTGCCAAAGGAAACTCCTCCAACCAAGCAGCTTTAGGCTGCAACTACAAACAAACAGTTGAACATAATACGCCATCGACGCGGGCAGGTGAAGTCCGTGAGACCAACTTCTTCGGTGTAGTCGAGGGCAAATCCATATCTTAGACAAGAATTCGGGATTTGCAAGCACATACACGCACCCCACATGAGCTGCGCGGTATACTCATGACATGGAAAGACGCGAACATACATACGGTTATGAGGATGCCATGGGCGTCACGCCGCCTCCCTGGACGGGTCCGGCGGTGGGTCTGATGGACCTTGATGCGTTTTTTGCGAGCGTGGAGATGCTCGATCATCCCGAATGGCGCGGAAAGCCGCTCATCGTGGGCGGAGACGCCGATTCGCGTGGCGTCGTGTCCACGTGTTCGTATGAGGCACGTCGCTTTGGCGTGCACTCCGCCATGCCCTCGGCCGAGGCGCGGCGCTTGTGCCCGCAAGCCATTTGGACGCACGGGCACTTTGATCGCTACCGCGAGGTGAGCGCGCACGTTATGGCAATTCTCGCCGACGAGACCCCGCGCGTTGAGCGCGTATCCATCGACGAAGCCTTCATCGATATCACACCGGGTCGCTTTGCGCCCGAAGACCCGCTGCTGGTTGCGCGGCGTATAAGCGGTCGCGTGGCAGAGCTGGGAGTGACGTGCTCCATTGGCGTGGGCTGCAACAAGACGGTCGCAAAAATCGCAAGCGAGCGGGATAAGCCGTTTGGGCTGACCATCGTGCGCCCCGGAACCGAGCAGCGCTTTTTGGCCGCGCTGCCGGTATCTGCCATGAGCGGCATCGGGCGCTCGGCCGAGGAGCGACTGCGCCGCATGCGCATCTACACCCTCGGCGAGCTATCACGTGCACCGGAATCCACCTTGGCCTCTATTTTTGGCGTCAACGGCGAACGCATGCGCCAGCGTGCGCAAGGACTCGAAATCTCCGAAGTCACGAGTCTCGATGAAGAGCGCGAGGTCAAATCGGTCAGCAATGAACGCACCTTTGCGAAAGATTTGACTGAGCGTGGGGATATTGAGGCGGCGATTGCGCTGTTGGGAGAGTCAGTGGGACGCCGCCTGCGCCGTCAGGGGCTGACGGGTGCCACGGTAACGCTCAAGCTTAAGTATTCGTATGGCAGCGGGCGTACGGCACAGCGCCGGCTGCCTCATCCGACCGACGATGAGAACATCTTCGTGGCGGTTGCACTCGAACTGCTCGACAACATCTGGCAGGATGGCATGCATGTTCGCTTAGCAGGCATCGGCATGAGCGATTTCGACCACCAAGGCGGGATCCAAACCGACCTGTTCTGCGAAGTCGACGACCGCGGAGCCCAATCCAGCGACCGACGCGACCTCTCCGTCGCTATCGACGCCGTCCGAGACAAATTCGGCGACACCGCCCTTTCCTTCGGCCGCCAATCCCGCTTCAACGATTAACCGCCTTTGGGCAAAAAGAAAGCCGGGTAGCTGCGGAAAACCACAACTGCCCGGCGATATGCGTGAGGGTAGCTAAACCCCGTCTCAAATGAGCTACTAGAGGAGATTGAGGGGGAGCTGGGGGGCGTCTCCCCAGAGTTTCTCGAGGCGGTAGAAGTCGCGGGCTTCGGGAGTGAAGACGTGGACGACAACCGAACCGTAGTCCATGAGCATCCAGGTCTTCTGCTCGCGGCCCTCAATGGAGAACGGATGCTCGCCGCAAGCCTCGGCGACCTTCTCCTCAATCTCGTCGACAATTGAATCAACCTGGCGGTTGTTGGTACCGGTGGCAAGCACAAAGTAGTCGCATACGTCGGAAAGCTCGGTCAGGTCGAGCACCTGAACGTCCTCGCCCTTCTTGTCGTAGGCGGCTTGTGCGGCAGCGCGGGCGACATCCTCGGCGGCGACACCGCTCGCGGACAGCGAGGCGGCAGTACGGTCGGACGTGGCAACGAAACTCTTGTGCTCCACAGCCTTAAGAATCTGCTCGTCGGTCATGGTCTCATCGGCCATGGAATACCTCTTTCTAGACAGCCCAAGCTAGCGCAGCTGGGCGTAATGGTTGTAAATCGTAATAGCCGTGGGATAAAGATAACGCCCGGACTGGATCACATAGACCAGACCCTGCGCAAAACAGGAGAAGAACAACT
>CABRLT010000030.1 GCA_902471785.1 uncultured Collinsella sp. | reverse complement strand
CCGCCGCGGCGGCAGTGGCCACGCCGACACCGTCGCGGCCGGCACCGCAAACGTCATCGCCCTCGGCAGCCTCCGCCACGGCAACATCCTCAGCGCCGTCCTCGGCATACGCATACGCCGAGAGCTGCTCCTGACTATTCCACATGCGCGCATAGACGCCCGCGTCCGCCAGAAGCTCGTCGTGAGTCCCGCGCTCGGCAATGCGACCGCGCTCCAGCACCAGAATCTGGTCGGCGCCGACAATCGCCGACAGGCGATGCGCCACCACGATCACGGTGTGATCGCCGGCGAGCGACGCGATGACCTCGCCAATCGCCGCCTCGCTTGCGGCGTCGACGTTGCTGGTGGCCTCATCAAACACATAGATGGGCGAGTCGTGCAGCAGGGCGCGCGCCATGCACACGCGCTGACGCTGACCGCCCGAAAGATTGGTGCCGCCTTCGTTAATCACCATGTCGAGCCCGCCGTTTGCCCGTACAAAGGCCGCCACGCGTGTGCGGTCGAGCGCGTGCAAAAGCTCGGCATCGGTGGCATCGGGCTTGGCGAGCAGCAGGTTTTCGCGCAGGGTGCCGGCGAACAGATGGCCGTTGGTGGGCACCAGGGTCACGGCGCGCATAAGCGAGGCGGCCGTGGCATCACGTAGCTCGACGTCGCCGATGCGAACGCTGCCCCGGTAGACATCCTTGCGGCCCGAAATAATCCCCGCGAGCGTGGACTTGCCGCCGCCGCTTTCGCCCACAAGCGCCACGAGCGAGCCGCGCGCGATGGTCGCGTCGGCGCTGTCCAGCACCGTGCGGTCGCCGTAGGCATAGCTCACGCCCGCGAGCTCGATATCGCCGCGACCGTCAAGCTCAACATCGCCGCGCTCGGGCTCGGGCGTATCCAAAATGCCAAACATGCGGCGCGAGGCGGCCATGCCGTTCATGGCTGTGTGGAACAGCGATCCTAGGCGGCGCATAGGCAAAAAGAACTCCTGCGACAGAAAGACGATGAGGAAGGCAGCCTCAAAGCCAATCTTGCCCGTGGCGAGCTGCAGCGCGGCTACGATAATGCCGAGCGCGGCGCCCATATAGACGACCAGGTCCATAACGCAAATGGAACGCAGCTGCATCACCAGCAGGCGCATGGTCGCTGTGCGGAAACGCTCGGACTCGGCGTTGATGCGCTCGTGCCAGCTGCGATCGGCCTGGTAGACCTTAAGGGTGGTGAGACCCTGCACGGCCTCCAGGAACATGCCGCCAAGATCGACATAGCTGCCCCAGTACTCGGCACCGATCTTTTTGGCGTTGCGCATGACCATCATAATGGAGACGGGGATGACCGGAACGCAGGCGAGCAGCAGCGCGGCGGGAAGACCCGCTTGGCCCACGAGCAGTACAAACAGCGTGATGGGTGCCAAGCCGGCAAAGAAGAGCTGCGGCAGGTAACCGCCAAAGTACACTTGGAGTTGCGTGGCGCCCTCGACGCTGGTCTGGACGGCCTCGGCGGTGGGAACGGTCTCGGTGTAGGAGGGGCCGAGTGCGGTGAGCTTGTCGTAGACGAGCGAGCGCACGCGGCGGACGGCCTCGAACGCGGCCTTGTCGCCGGCGCGTTGGGCCAGGTAGATGGAGGCGGCGCGCACGATGATGGCGGCGGCGAGCGGTAGGGCCGCCTGTGCGAGGGCATCGACGGCGAGCGCGGCGGAAAGACCGTCCGTGACGATGCCGCCCAAGATGCGTGCAAGCACCCACATCACCGTGATGTTTGCCATGAGCGCGATCCACTTAAACAGGACGCTTGCCATAATGTAGGGCGTTGCCTGCGGAACCAGGGAGAAGAGCCGCTTCTCGAACATGAAACCTCCTATGCCGTAACGGTGCCGGGCGGGGTTCTCGGCAGCCGCTTAGTTAGCCAAATGCAACTAGAGTAACATCGTGCAGCGGGTAAGTATGCCGAGGGTAATTTTTAGCCGATGAACTGCGTAGAAAGTTCAAAATTGTTGAGTGCGGCGAACTTTGTGGTGGACGGAGTGCGGGCGCAATTTTGATCGTGTGTGGCCCCGCTCCAAAACGCGTACGTCAGCCTCCAAAACCGACAAAAAATGACATGTTTGGAGGCTGATGTACATGTTTGAATGGGGGCGGGGAAGGCGACGGACGAAAATCGCGCCCATCCAAGGACGCCGCCTCCGCGTCGCCCGCGATGTGCTAGCGTTTGGGTGAACAAAACGAGCCCGTGCGGAAAGGAACCGGACCGTATGCAACGTGGAAGTACATCTCCGCTGTCGCGCGAGACCGATGCGCCCGAAACCATCGTCAAGCTGGAGTGCGATATTGACGACGCGTCGCCCGAGGTGCTCGCCTACGCCGCCGACCGCCTGCGCGAGGCCGGCGCCCGCGAGGTGCACTGGCTGCCCCTCTACTGCAAGAAAGATCGCCCCGGCTGGCAGCTGCAGGTAATCTGCGCCCGCGAGGAAATCGAGCACCTGCAGATGATCATCTTCTTGGAAACCACGACCAACGGCATTCGCCGCCAGGTTATGGAACGCGTCTGTCTGCCGCGTCGTTTTGAACAGGTGGCAACGCCCTGGGGCGAGGCGGCCGTAAAGGTGGCGACCCTACCCGACGGCAGCGAACGTGCAGCGCCCGAGTACGAGGACTGCGCCCGCCTTGCCCGTGAGCATAACGTGCCGCTCCAGCGCGTGATGCAGGCAGCGCAAGCCGCGGTGCTGCGATTTGAGTAACGCGGCCGGTGACACGCCGCGCCCAGCCCAATTAACCCCACCCGAAAGGACCCCTCATGAAATACCTCATCGCCTCCGACGTCCACGGCTCGGCATACTGGACCGAGCGCCTCGTCGCCGCCATCGAGCGCGAGAACCCCGACCGCATCGTGCTGCTGGGCGACCTGCTCTACCACGGCCCGCGCAACGACCTGCCGCGCGATTACGCCCCCAAGCGTGTGATTCCGCTGCTCAACGCCCTGGCCGACCGCATCATTGCGGTGCGCGGCAACTGCGACGCCGAGGTCGACCAGATGGTGCTCGATTTCCCCGTCATGGCCGACTACGCCACCCTGTTCGACGAGGCCGGCCGCGAGCTGTTCCTGACGCACGGCCATGTCTTTGGCGCCGGCATGCACAACAGCGTCGACCACGCGCCCGCGCTGCCCGAGGGCTCCGCGCTCGTCTACGGCCACACGCACGTCAAGGTCAACGAGGCAAGCGAGACGCACCCGGGCCTGTGGCTCTTCAACCCCGGCAGCGTGAGCATCCCCAAGGACGGCACGCACAGCTACGGCATCTACGAGGGCGGCGAGTTCCGCCACGTAATCCTGGAGGAGGAGTAACCATGGCGCAGCACATGGCTCAGCAAAATGCCGAGGGCTCGCGCGACCTGTCGACGCTGGTCGACGCCTCGGCCGAGCTGCAGCATCTGGTGCAGACCATCTGGCGCTTGCGTCAGCCCGACGGCTGCCCGTGGGACCGCGAGCAGACGCATCAGAGCATCGGCAAGAACATGATCGAGGAGGCCTACGAGGCGCTCGACTGCATCGAAGCCGATGACGCGACGCACCTACGTGAGGAGCTCGGCGATGTGCTGATGCAGGTGGTGCTGCATGCGCAGATCGCGGCGGACGCCGGCGAGTTTACGCTGGCTGACGTGGCGCGCGATATCGATGCCAAGCTCATCCGTCGCCACCCGCACGTGTTTGGCGATGCGGATGCCGATAACTCCGACGAGGTCCTCAAGATCTGGGACGAGGTCAAGCTGGCCGAGAAAGCTGTAAAGGACAAGACCGTGGCGGCAGGCGAGGCTGCGCCCGAGGGCCTGCTCGACGGCGTGCCCACGCATCTGCCGGCGCTGATGCAGGCTCAGAAGGTGTCGCGCAAGGCGGCTGCCGTGGGCTTTGAGTGGGAGACGGTCCAGGATGTGTGGGACGAGGTCGCCGAGGAGCGTGCCGAGTTTGAGGCCGAGGCCCCTGGCTCGCCCGAGCGCGAAATGGAGTTTGGCGATCTGCTCTTTGCCCTGGTCAACGTCGCGCGCAAGGAGGGTATCGACGCCGAGAGCGCCCTGCGCGCGAGCACGGCCAAGTTTCGCCGTCGCTGGGCTGCGATGGAGCAGATGGCGGCCGATGCCCACGTGGATCTTGCCGAGCTTTCGACCCACGGCCTCAACGACCTGTGGGATGCCGCAAAGGCGGAGGAGTAAGACTGCGGGAACGACGGGCTGACACGCCTCATCGTTCCCGCTAAATTTTTCGAAAATCAAGTGTATCCCTCGGCTAACTTAGGGCATAATGCAAAAAGTGCGACATGGCTAACTTACGGAGACGCACCGATGGTGCACAGTCAGCCGGTCGCTTGCATCCACTACGTTTCCAAGTGAGAGGGAGACAACATGAGCGATATTTTGGACGTTTACGGTCGCGAGGTGCTCGACAGCCGCGGCAATCCCACCGTCGAGGTCGAGGTTGTGCTCGAGGACGGTAGCTTCGGTCGCGCGATGGTGCCTTCGGGCGCTTCGACCGGTGCCTTTGAGGCTTGCGAGCTGCGCGATGGCGACAAGGGCCGCTATCTGGGCAAGGGCGTCTCTCAGGCCGTCGAGCACGTCAACAACGAGTGCGCCAATGCCGTCGTCGGCCTCGACGCCTTCGACCAGCGTGCCGTCGATGCCGCGCTGATTGCCGCGGACGGTACCCCCAACAAGACCAAGCTCGGTGCCAACGCCATCCTGGGCGTGTCGCTGGCCGTCGCCCGCGCCGCTGCCGAGTCGGCGGGTCTTTCGCTGTACCAGTACCTGGGCGGCGTCAACGCCCATCTGCTGCCCACGCCCATGATGAACATCCTCAACGGCGGCGTGCATGCCGACAATAACGTCGACTTCCAGGAGTTCATGATCATGCCGGTGGGCGCCCCGAGCTTTGCCGAGGGCCTGCGTTGGTGCGCCGAGGTCTACCACACCCTCAAGGGCGTGCTGCACGAGGCCGGCCTGGGCGGCGGCGTGGGCGACGAGGGCGGCTTTGCCCCCAACCTTAAGACCGATGCCGAGCCGTTCGAGTACATCACCAAGGCCGTGGAGAAGGCCGGCTTTAAGCCCGGCATCGACTTCATGTACGCCATGGACCCGGCCTCGACCGAGTTCTACAACGCCGAGACCGGCATGTACGAGCTCAAGGGCGAGGGCGTGGAGTACACGAGTGCCCAGATGGTTGATTACTGGGAGAAGCTCGTCGACACCTATCCCATCATCTCCATCGAGGACGGCATGGCCGAGGAGGACTGGGACGGCTGGGTTGAGCTCACCCGTCGCATTGGCAACAAGGTGCAGCTGGTGGGCGACGACCTGTTCGTCACCAACACCGAGCGCCTCAAGAAGGGCATCGAGCTGGGTGCCGCCAACGCGATCCTGGTCAAGGTCAACCAGATCGGCACGCTCACCGAGTCGCTCGAGGCCATCGAGACCGCCAAGGAGGCCGGCTACGCTTGCATCGTGAGCCACCGTTCCGGCGAGACCGAGGACTCCACGATCGCCGACCTGGTCGTGGGCGTCAACGCCGGCCAGATCAAGTCGGGCGCCCCGTGCCGCAGCGACCGTATCGCCAAGTACAACCAGCTCATCCGCATCGAGGACGAGCTCGAGGGCAGCGCGCGTTACGCCGGCAAGGCCGCGTTCTACAACATTCGCTAAACAAGTGGTGCTCGCGGGGGGCGGGGTTGACTCGGCTCCGTTCCACTTCTGATGGCCGCCATTGGGCGCTGGGCCATATGGCTCAGCGCCTTTTTTATGTCGAGCAAAGGCTGGCGAAGGCGGTGCGGGCGCTCGTGCTATAACTAGAATACTTAGCGCAAACAAACCTCAACCGCACAAGGCGCACATGGATCAGATTTACGACAACAGGTACTATTCCGCCGGTTCGCGTGAGCCGTCGCCTCGCCGTGCGCGCGCGGTGCAGCTCGGTGGGTCCGCCTACGCCGGCGCCGACCGCTCCATGCAGCGCCCGACAAGTACCTCGCGCCCCAATGCTCAAGTGAATACTTCGACAGATGGACCAGTGCGCCCGGCACGTTCGTCGCATGCTCAGCGCTCGTCGGCTCAAACGCACGATAGGTCGAGCAGGCCTTCGAACCGTTTTTCGGGCTCGGACTTTATGCACTACGCCAACGACAACGCGGTGGTCAAGGCGATCTACGACTTTACCCACGGTCCTCAGCGAGGGCTATTCATCGGCATTGTCGTTGCCCTGGTGCTCGTGAGCCTGTATTTCCCCGTGCGCGATCTGTACGTGGCAAAGCGTTCGAGCGATATCTTGGCCAAGCAGGTCGAGATTCGTCAGCAATACAATGATGAGCTGCAAAAAAGCGTCGACAAACTGCTCTCGGAGGAGGGCATTAAGGATGCGGCGTCCGAGGATCTGGGCCTGGTGATGCCCGGCGAGAAGAGGGTTGAAGTGCAGGGCCTGGACGACGATTCGGATTCGTCTTCGAGCAAGAAGTCGTCGAACGCCAAGAAGGCCAGCGAAGTTGCCAAGGAAATCGAAGAAGTCGGTAAGGACGCCCCGTGGTACATCCAGGCGCTCGACATGCTGTTTGGGTTTAACGGTGTCGAGGGCCAGACGGTCGTGTCCAACGGCAAATAGCGCCCGGAGGGGAGCCCGCAATGGCAGATTGCAAACGATATAAGGTGGCGGCGATCGATCTGGGAACGGTGTCGTCGCGACTGGTGCTGGCGCAGGTCGAGGGCGGGGCGATCGTGGAATCGTCCAAGCATACCGAGATTACCGACCTGGGCGAGGGTGTGGACGCGACGGGTCGCTTTTGCGAGGCGGCGGTCGAGCGCGTGCTCGCTGCATGCCGCATGTTTGTGGACGAGGCGCGTGCCTTTGGGGCCGCGTGCATTTGCACCACATGCACGAGCGCCGCGCGCGATGCATCCAATGCCGCACTGCTGCTGGACGGTCTGCGTGAGCTGGGGCTCGAACCGCAGGTGATTCCGGGCGAGGTCGAGGCGCGCCTGACGTTTTTTGGCGTGGCGCACGACTTTGCCGGCGAGCGCATCATCGTTGCCGATTCGGGCGGCGGATCCACGGAGCTCGCGACGGGCGTCTATGCGCCGGAGCGTGGGGTCTTTGCGCTGGAGGGCACGCGTTCGCTGGACATCGGTTGTCGCCGTGTGACGGAGCGATTTTTCTCGGCACTGCCGCCCGCACGCGGCGAGCTTGCTGCCGCTGCCGCGTGGGCAGGCGAGCAGTTCGCTGCCTATTTTGAGGGCCTGCCGAGCAATTTTGAGCGCGCCGAACGCTTGGTCGCAGTGGGTGGCACCGTCACCACACTCGTGGCGCTCGTTCATGAGCTGGAACCGTACGATTCGAGCTTTGTGCACCTGCGCGAGCTTTCGCTGGATCAGGTTTCGGCCGCTATCGAGCGCATGTCTGCGTTGGATGCGGACGGCATCGCCGCTCTACCGGGTGTACAGCCCAAACGCGCGGGCGTGATCTTGGCTGGTGCCGTGGTAATCCGCGAGCTTATGCGAGCCGGCGGCTACAAGACGCTCACTGTAAGCGAGAACAGCTTACTCGCCGGCATGGCCGCCACCATCAACGAGGCTCTCGACGGTGCGACCCCCACCATCTCCTGGACCCCAGAGCTCAGCACCCTCTAAATAAGTTGCGGTGAAATAGTTCCTAAATAAGCTGGTAAACGGTATAAACAGGATCTATTCCACCGCAACTTCTAAGGGACCGAAGCTGTCTTTTTAGCCCGTCCTAAATTAGTTGACTTTCTGAAGCGCGGGGCGGTGGGACGTCTGCGTATTTGCTGCGCAAATCCGCACCGGCTTCGGCTGCCTGCCGGCGTCCTCGCTGGCTCGCTACGGACGCTGCGCGTCCGCTTGACGCTCGTCCCCTCGCGGGTTCGAGCCCCACCGGCATCCAAAAGAAACAAGCCCACATCCCTGGGGGACACGGGCTCGTAAACAATACATGGTAGGGGCGGTGGGACTCGAACCCACAATCCTTGCGGCGAGAGATTTTAAGTCTCCTGCGTATGCCAATTCCGCCACGCCCCCGTGAGACTAGAAGTCTAGCACAAGCCGTCCGCTACGCGTTGACGGCCATCGAGTGTTGGCCCGACTTCTCAAGGAACTCTTGGAACTTGGCCTCGTCGCCCTTGTTTTGGTACTGCAGGGCCAGCAGGTACTCCAAGCGGCAACTCTTGACCTTGTCGTCACCGGCCTCCTCGAGCATGCGCTCCAGCTCGGGAATGTCGTTGTGGCGCTTGAGGATCATCGTGTCGTACATCAGCTGACACTCGTGTGCAACCGCCTCGGCTTGACCGCCCTCAAAACCCTTGATCTCGTGCAACAGTTCCTTGGACTTTTTGCGGTCCTCCTGGCCAACGTAGTAGTTAAAGGCCTTAATCACCAAGTCGACGCGCTGCATCTTGGGGAGGTTGAGACCCAGCAGCAGGTCGAACATCTCGCTGGCGCGCTCGTGGTCCTCGCGCAGCAGATAGGAGTTCAGACGCAGGTAGTCGCGGTTGTAGCGCGGGTACAGCATGCTGGTGAGTTTGCCGTCGAGCAAACGATCGAACTCATCCCACTGCTTGGCGGCCATCAACTGCTGCAGACGCTTGAACGTGGTGCGTTTTTTGACGCTAAAGAACACCGACACGGCGATGCAGATGATAACGACGGCGGTCCAGAGGGTGCGGGAATCGGGCATTTCAGGGTCCTTAGTCGCTCGTAAAGCGAGCGGTATGACAACACGTACTAGATGTATTATACGCAGCGAGCAAGCAAACTGGCATAAAAGCTCATCGAGGCTGAGTGCCATCGCTCGCTGCGGTACACTTACCTAAAGTAAACCATGAAGGGAGATATTACCTATGAAGAAGATCGTTTTGGCTTGCGGTGCTGGCGCTGCTACTTCCACG
>CABRLT010000029.1 GCA_902471785.1 uncultured Collinsella sp. | reverse complement strand
CGCGGTGCGGCCGTCTTGCGGTACGGAGCAAACCTTATGGCGCAAACGTTGACAGTTTGTTACGGAAGTTCGTTTATAGCGAGCATGTTTCCAATGTTTCCGCAGCGTTTCGGGGGTGCTGTTTTGTGCGACTCCTGTTGCCTGGCGAGCACGCGCCCTCGGTTCACGCTAGAATGCACTCAACCTTTAAGCGGTTAATCCATCCATAAGATGCACGAAGGAGCTATCTATGAGCGAACCCCTGCGCACCGTGAACGTCGGTCTGATCGGTCTGGGAACCGTCGGCGGCGGCGTGGCCCGTCTGATCAAGAGCCACCACGATGAGTACCTGGCCGCCTACGGCATCGACCTTAAGCTAACCCGCGCCTGCGCGCTTGCCTGGGAGCAGGCCGAAGCCGCCGGTATTGAGCGCGAGGCCTTTACGAGTGACTGGCACGACGTCGTCACCGACCCCGCCGTCGACATCGTCGTCGAGCTGATCGGTGGCGAGCATCCCGCAACCGAGATCTTCACCACTGCCTTTGAGCACGGCAAGCACGTCGTCTCTGCCAACAAGGCCCTACTGGGCCGTCACGTCGAGACGCTTGCCGAGAAGGCGCGCGCGTGCGGCGTGCAGATTAAGTGCGAAGCCAGCTGCGGCGGCGGCATCCCCATCGTGAGCACGCTCGAGCACGACCTGGTGGGCAACAAGATCCTGACCATCGCCGGCATTCTCAACGGTACCACCAACTATATCCTGTCGCGCATGGACGCCGAGGGCGCCGATTACGCCGACGTGCTTGCCGACGCACAGGCCAAGGGCTATGCCGAGGCCGACCCGTCCGCCGACGTTGACGGCTTCGATGCCGCCAGCAAGACGGCCATCCTCGCCTCCATCGGCTTTGGCACCCGCGTTACCACCGACGATGTGTACCAGCAGGGTATCCGTACCATCGGTGCCGAGGACATCGCCCAAGCCCGCGAGCTCGGCTACACCATTAAGCTGCTCGGTATCGCCCGCAACACCGACACCGGTGTCGACGTCCGTGTGCATCCCACGCTGATTCCCGCCGACCATATGCTTGCCAAGGTCAACGGCGCCATGAACGCTGTCTACGTGGTAGGCGACGCCGTGGGCGAGACCATGTTCTACGGTGCCGGCGCAGGCTCCTTCCCCACCGCGAGCGCCGTCGTGGGCGATATCCTGTCGCTCTCCGAGCAGATCAGCCGCGGCGTGGCTCCGCTGCCCGAGATTGAGCCCTATGGCCACAACCTCGCCTTTAAGCCCATGGACGAGCTCCAGACCAAGTACTATGTGCGCCTGAAGGTCGCCGACCGCGTGGGTGCCCTGTCCGAGACGGTCAACATCTTTGCCAAGCACAACATCTCGATCTCGCTCATCAACCAGGTCGAAGACGGCAAGTCGGGCGTCAGCGATGCCTGTTCGGTCATCTTCCTGACGCACCGCGCGCTCGAGAAGGACGTCCAGGCTGCCACCGCCGAGCTTGCCAGCGTCGACTGCGTAGCCGAGGTCGCCAACGTCCTGCGCATCGAGGACGTTGAGGCTTGGACCGAAGGCGTCATGGCGAACTAGTTCGGTTTACACCCCACAACGCATTTGCTCGAAGGGCTCCCGTCCGATGTGGAATGGGAGCCTTTTTGTCTCCTGCCCTAAGCACAACGACAGGGCACATTTGCGCGAGCCGCTCATCGGTAACGCGGGCTACCGTTCACCGATATGCAAACACGGCCGATTCCGGTTACGGCTACGCTGTGCTGCGAATGTCCGCCCGCGATGAGAGGAAATACCATGTTGCTCGAGGGCAAGAAAGCAATCATCACCGGAGGCACGCGCGGTATCGGCTATGCCATCGCCTGCCGTTTTATCGAGGAGGGCGCCTCCGTCACTGTTTTTGGCTCGCGTCAAGAGACCGCCGATGCGGCCGTTGAGAAGCTGACAGCCGCCTATCCCGACGCCAAGGTCTGGGGCCGCTCCTGCGACCTCACCTCACTCGAAGCCGTGACCGAGGCCTTTACCCAGGCTGCATCCGACATGGGCGGCTTGGACACGGTCGTCAACAATGCCGGTATCTCCCAGCGTTCACCCCTCTTGGACTACACGGCCGAGGAGTTCGCAAAGGTCATGGACCTTAACGTCGTCGCCGTCTTTAATGGCCACCAGGCTGCCGCCAAGATCATGACCGAGGCCGGCCACGGCGGCACCATCACTACCACAAGCTCGATGGTCGCCAAGTACGGCCAGCCCTCCGGCGTCGGTTACCCCACGTCCAAGTTTGCCGTCAACGGTATGGTCCAGTCACTCTCGCGCGAGCTCGCCCCTATGGGTATTCGCGTCAACGCCGTTGCCCCTGGCGTGACTAAGACTGACATGGTCGCCAACCTGCCCGAAGAGGTCATCAAACCCATCATCGCCACTATTCCTCTCGGCCGCATGGGTGAGCCCGAGGACGTCGCCAACGCCTTCGTTTTCCTAGCGAGCGACATGTCCTCCTATGTCACGGGCGCCGTGCTCCCCGTCGACGGAGCCGCCCGCTCTTAAGGGACCACAAGCCTCAGCTCCCAGCCTCAACATAGTCCAACAAAGAAGGCGCGCCGTCTGCATCAACGGCAGGCAGCGCGCCTTCTTCTGTTTGAAAGGGAAGCTGTGTCCCGGAATTCCGACTCAGACCGGGACGCAGCTTCCCTCAGGGCCATGTTTCGGAAAGAGCGCCCCGTTTTGAACGCCGATTCTGGGATACCGTTTCCGCAACGGGTCTCTCGCGGAAACTGCATCCCACTCTGAGCGCCCATTCCGGGACACAGTTTCCCAACGGCCCCCGTTTCGGAAACTGCATCCCGTTCCGAGCCTTCAAAGCGGGACGCGGCTTCCCCGAGAGAGTATCGACTACTTGCCGTCGTCGTCCTCGGCTTCTTCTCTTGCATAGAGCTCCAGCATGCGGCGGCGGTATTCGCGCACGGCGAGCTTGGCGCGCTCCAGGCGGCGACGCTCGCGCGGGGTCAGCTCGGACGGGTCGACCTCGTCTCCATAGGTCTTATCGGCAAGAAGATGCGCCGCGTCCACAATACGGGCATCGATATGGCCGCTCGCCGCCTCGGCGGAAAGACGCTCGGCAATCGTATCGAGCGTAGGCAGGCCCTCGAATACGCGACCATGGCCATGCGAAGTCAGCAGCTCATGCTCGCGCGCGAGCAAGCTCGCTAGGTCGTGATGGGCACGCAGGATGTCGAGCGCATCGGAGGGATGCTCGGCAACCTCCGCCACCGCGGCGACCGGCGCGGCATCGACCACGCGGTAGAAGAGCTGCGCGAGCAGCGGCATCAAGAACACCGTGATGGCGCCGGCAGCGACCATAACCGATGCGATGTCTTGCGACAGCGCGCCCGCGTTGACGGCAACGCTCGTCACGGCAACGATGATCGGCAGCGCCGTGGTGCAGTACAGGGCCACGGTAATGCGACCATACGCCGACACATCGCGCGTCGCAGGGCAAATGCTCATAGAAATAAGAATGGGCACGGCACGAATAATCAGCAACGCCACGATAAAGCCCACGAGCAAACCCGGGCGCGACGCCACGGCCGTCAGATCGATCTTTGCGCCCGATACGGTAAAGAACACCGGAATCAAAAAGCCGTAGGCCAGGCCGTCGAGCTTGGTCTCGAGCGTATGGTTGCCCTCGGGGATGATGTAGCGCAAGACAAAGCCGGCGGCAAAAGAACCCAACACGATGTCGAGATCAAAGACGGCCGAGAACGCCACGAGTGTGACCAGGATGAGCACCGTCAGGCGCACGAAGGTCTGCGACGTGGTATCGGCGCGTTCCTCGACAAACGCAAAGAAGCGGCTGCCGACGCGCTTGGAGCGGCTTGGGACCACGGCCAGCAACACGCAAACCACCGCAAACAAGCCAAGGATAACGAGCGTTTGGATGCCAGTGCGGGCAGACAACAGCACCGACATGGCGAGCACGGGGCCGAGCTCGCCCCAAGTGCCATACGCGAGAATCGAGTCGCCCACGCGCGTGCCGGTGAGCGAGCGCTCACGCATAATGGGCACGAGCGTACCGAGCGCCGTCGAAGTGAGGGCAAGCGTCACGGCGATACCGTCGAAATGACTGACTGAGAACCACGGGGTAAAGCGCACGGCAAGCCAGGCGATACCAAACGTGACGACCCACGTCGCCAAGCCGTAGCGCCCCTCGACGCCCGTGATGCTCTTGGGGTCGATCTCAAAGCCGGCAAGCAGGAACAAAAAGGCCAGGCCCAGCTCGGACACAAGCGAGACCTCAGCATCTACATGGATGACGCCGAGCATATGGGGTCCCAGCACCGCGCCGAGCACGAGCAAAAAGACCGTCTCGGGAACGGGTTTTCCGGGAATCGCCGAGGCGATAAAAGGACTCGCAAAGGCCACGAGTGCGATGATGGCGAGCGAAACGAATGCCATGTGATGCCTTTCTCTTGTTTGCGCTTCACTGTAGCACCCTCGCCGTCCTCAACGCGCCGCGAGCTGTCGTATCATAGTGAGGTTTACAAACATGTGGCTCAAGGCGACCGCAGGGCAGACCCCGCAAACCGACCGCTGCCGCATACCGTACCGTACGCCCAACCGATCAGGAAGGCAGGAACCAATGGTCTCTCGTATCTACGTGGAGAAGAAACCCGGGTTCGACGTCGAGGCTCAGCAGCTCAAGGGCGAGCTGACCGAAATTCTCGGCATCAAGGGCATCGAGGCTCTGAGGATCATCAACCGCTACGACGTCGAGGGCATCGACGAGGAGCTTTTCCGCTCCTGTGTGCCGACCGTCTTTAGCGAGCCCCAGGTCGATGTGACCTACAACGAGCTCCCCGCAAGCGACGGCGCCGTCTTTGCCGTCGAATTCCTGCCTGGCCAGTTTGACCAGCGCGCCGACTCCGCCAGCGAGTGTGTGCAGCTCATCAGCCAGGGCGAGCGCCCCGCCGTGCGCTCCGCCAAGGTCTATATGATCTCGGGCGCTCTGGACGAAGCCGCCATCGAGGCCATCAAGCACTACGTGGTGAACCCCGTCGAGGCACGCATCGCCTCGCTCGACCTGCCCGAGACGCTGTACATGGAGACCCCCGAGCCCCAGCCCGTCGAAGTGCTCGACGGCTTCCGCGAGCTCGATGAGGCCGGCCTTGCCGCCTTTATTTCCGAGCGCGGTCTTGCCATGGACGAGGCGGACATCGCCTTCTGCCAGCAGTACTTCCGCGATGAGGACCGCGACCCCACCATCACCGAGATCCGCGTGATCGACACCTACTGGTCCGACCACTGCCGTCACACCACCTTCGGCACCGTCCTGGATGACGTGACGATCGATGACGCCGTAGTGCAGCAGGCCTTCGACCGCTACATGGAGATGCGCCACGAGCTCGGTCGCGACGCCAAGCCCGTCTGCCTCATGGACATGGGTACCATCGGCGCCAAGTACCTCAAAAAGACCGGCGTCATGACCGATGTCGACGAGTCCGAGGAGATCAACGCCTGCACCGTCAAGGTAAAGGTCGATGTCGATGGCGAGGACCAGGACTGGCTGTTCCTCTTTAAGAACGAGACCCACAACCACCCGACCGAGATCGAGCCCTTCGGCGGTGCCGCCACCTGCGTGGGCGGCGCCATCCGCGACCCGCTCTCGGGCCGCAGCTACGTGTACCAGGCCATGCGCGTCACCGGCGCCGGCGACCCCACCGTCCCGGTTTCCGAGACGCTCGAGGGCAAGCTGCCGCAGCGCAAGCTCGTGACCACCGCTGCCGCCGGCTACTCCAGCTACGGCAACCAGATCGGCCTTGCCACCGGTCAGGTTAATGAACTCTATCACCCCGGTTACGTGGCCAAGCGCATGGAAGTTGGCGCCGTCGTGGGCGCCACCCCGGCAAACCACGTTCGTCGCGAGTGCCCCGCCCCCACCGACAAGATCATCCTGCTGGGCGGCCGCACCGGCCGTGACGGCATCGGTGGCGCTACCGGCTCCTCAAAGACCCAGAACACCGAGTCCATCGAGACCTCGGGTGCCGAGGTCCAGAAGGGCAACGCCCCGGTCGAGCGCAAGCTGCAGCGTCTGTTCCGCCGCGGCGACGCCTGCCGTCTGATCAAGCGCTGCAACGACTTTGGCGCCGGCGGCGTCTCGGTCGCCGTGGGTGAGCTTGCCGACGGCCTGTATGTCGACCTTGACACCGTGACCAAGAAGTACGACGGCCTGGATGGCACCGAGCTCGCCATTTCCGAGTCCCAGGAGCGCATGGCTTGCGCCGTCGCCGACGGTGACGTCGAGGAGTTCATGGGCTACGCCGCCGAGGAGAACCTGGAGGCAACCGTCATCGCCGAGGTTACCGCCGAGCCGCGCATGCGCATGGCCTGGAACGGCGTCGCCATCGTCGATTTGTCCCGCGAGTTCCTCAACTCCAACGGTGCACCCAAGCACCAGGTCGCCCACGTCTGCGCCCGCAGCGTGTGGCAGCCCAGCTGGGCCGGCACCACACTTGCCGAGCGCATGACCTCGCTCGTCACCGATCTTAACGTCGCCTCCAACAAGGGCCTTTCCGAGCGCTTCGACTCCACCATCGGTGCCGCAACCGTGCTTATGCCTTTTGGCGGCAAGACGCAGCTCACCCCGAGCTCGGCCATGGTCGCCAAGTTCCCCGTAGACGGCGAGACCACCACGGCAAGCGCCATGGCGTGGGGCTTCAACCCCTACCTGATGGAGGCCGACCAGTTTGCAGGCGCCTACCTGTCCGTGGTCGAGTCCATCGCCAAGCTCGTTGCCGCCGGCTTTGAGCACAAGCGCGCCTATCTCTCCTTCCAGGAATACTTTGAGCGCCTGCGCACCGAGGCCGAGCGTTGGGGCAAGCCCATGGCAGCCGTCCTGGGTGCCCTTATGGCCCAGGTCGACCTGGGTACCGGTGCCATCGGCGGCAAGGACTCTATGAGCGGTTCGTTTGAGGACGAGGCCGGCGAGCTCAACGTTCCGCCGACCCTGATCAGCTTCGCTGTCGCCGTGGGCAAGGCGGCCCGCGCCGTCTCCCCCGAGTTCAAGGGCCTCACGCACCGCGTCGTCCGCATCGCCCCCGCCACCTATGGCCAGGACTACCGTCCCGATGCCCAGCAGCTGCTCGCCGCATTTGACGCCGTCGAGGCGCTCACCGCCGCCGGCGACGCCCTGGCCGTCTCCACGCCCGGCTACGGCTGCGGCGCCGAGAGCCTCTTTAAGATGTGTGTCGGCAACCAGATTGGTATCGAGCTTGCCGAGGACGTGGACGTGGAGAGCCTCTTCACCCCGCTCTACGGCAGCTTTATCGTCGAGCTCGCCGAGGATGCCGAGCTGCCCGAGGTCGCCAACGGCGTTGTCGTCGAGCCCCTGGGCACCACCGTCGAGGGCTATGTCATCGACGCCGGCTCCGAAGTCATCGAGCTCTCCGAGCTCCAGGAAGCCTGGGAGAGCGGCATCGAGGGCGTCTTTGCCTACCGCAGCGCCGGCGAGTCCGCCGAGGTCGAGACCATCGACTTCCGTGCCAAGGATATCCACGTGTACGGCGGCGCCAAGATCGCCCGCCCGCGCGTGGTAATCCCCGTGTTCCCCGGCAACAACTGCGAGTACGATAGCGCCCGCGCTTTCCGCGCCGCCGGCGCCGAGGCCGACACCTTCGTGATCAACAACCTCACGCCCGAGGCCGTCGCCGAGAGCACCCACGAGCTTGCCCGCCGCATCCGTGCAAGCCAGATTGTCATGATCCCCGGCGGCTTCTCGGGCGGTGACGAGCCCGATGGCTCCGCCAAGTTCATCACGGCGTTCTTCCGCGCTCCCGAGGTCACCGAGGCAGTCCGCGACCTGCTCAAGGCCCGCGACGGCCTGATGCTGGGCATCTGCAACGGCTTCCAGGCCCTGATCAAGCTCGGTCTGGTGCCCTACGGCGACATCGTCGACGCCACGCCTGATGCGCCCACGTTGACGTTCAACACCATCGGTCGCCACCAGAGCCGTCTGGTGCGCACCCGCATCTCGTCCAACTTGTCCCCGTGGCTGTCGCAGTGCAGCCTGGACGACCCCTATACCGTCGCCATCAGCCACGGCGAGGGCCGCTTTGTCGCCAATGACGAAGTGCTCGCCCAGCTGATCGCCAACGGCCAGGTCGCCACGCAGTACGTGGGCGAGAACGGCAAACCCAGCATGGACCTTTCCGTCAACCCCAACGGCTCCGCACTCGCCATCGAGGGCATCACGAGCCCCGACGGCCGTGTCCTGGGCAAGATGGGCCATGCCGAGCGTCGCGGCGACAACCTGTACTGCAACGTGCCCGAGCATGTCCCCGGCGACAAATTCATGCCGATCTTTGAGAGCGGCGTAGCCTACTTCGCTTAATACGTTCCCATCGGGTACAATCCCCTCGGGTAACAACACCCGCCACCGGCACGCCCGGTGGCGGGGTCTTTTTTGCTTCGCGCGTATAGGAGAAGAACATCATGGAAAGCCGCAAGCCGTATCTCGCCACCCTGCCCGGACTCATCCTGGGCTGCCTCGTTTGCTGCGCGCTCTGGGGGTCGGCTTTCCCCTGCATCAAAATCGGCTACGGCCTCTTTGGCATCCCGGCGCACGACAGCGCCTCGCAGCTGCTCTTCGCCGGTCTGCGCTTCACCCTTGCCGGCATGCTGGTCATTGTTGGCATGAGCGTGGCCCAGCGCCGTCCGCTCGTTCCGCAAGCGCGTGATATCAAGCCCATATGTATCCTGTCGCTCTTCCAGACTATCGGGCAGTACTTCTTTTTCTACCTGGGACTCTCGCGCGCCAGTGCCATGTCGAGTTCCATCATCGAGGCCAGCGCCAACTTCCTAGCCATCCTCTTTGCCGCTCTGGCGTTTCGCACCGAGAAGCTCAATACGGCCAAGGTGCTCGGCTGCGTACTGGGCTTTGCCGGCGTCGCGCTCGTCAACCTTTCGGGCGCGGACGGCACCTTTGGCTTTACGCTCG
>CABRLT010000028.1 GCA_902471785.1 uncultured Collinsella sp. | reverse complement strand
CCGATCATGCCAAAGGGCGCAAGCTCGAACTCGCGGGCCTTCTCCCACGGGGTGTGGGGAGCGTGATCGGTGACGATAACGTCGACGGTGCCGTCGATGACGCCCTGACGGATGGCCTCGGCGTCCTCGTCGGTGCGCAGCGGCGGATTGACCTTGAGCGAGGTGTTGTAGGTCTCGTCCAGGTCGTTCTCGGTCAGGAACATGTGATGCGGGGTGGCCTCGCAGGTAACCTGAACGCCAGCGGCCTTACCGGCACGCACGATCTCCAGGCCATGGGCGGTGGAGATGTGCTGGATGTGCAGCTTGGCACCGGTCAGCTTGGCGATCTCGATGTCGCGGGCGATCTGGAGCTCCTCGCCGGCAGCCGGCCAACCCTCGAGGGCCAGACGGGTCGAGACCTTGCCCTCGTTGATCTGGCCGTGGCCGACCAAGTCCTCGTCCTGGCAGTGGCTCATAAAGACCTTGCCGAACATCTTGCCGTAGTCCATGCAACGACGGAGCATGCCCGCGCCCTGCACGCCGCGACCGTCGTCGGTGAAGGCGACGGCGCCGTGGGCGACCATATCGCCCATCTCGGACATGGCCTCGCCCTTAAGACCGCGGGTCATGGCGCCCGACGGATAGACGCGGCAGTGACCGACCTCGGCAGCGCGGGACTTGACGAACTCCACGACGGTGCCGTTATCGGTGACGGGATCGGTGTTGGGCATGGCGCACACGCCGGTAAAGCCGCCCTTGGCAGCTGCGCGGGTGCCGCTCTCGATGTCCTCTTTGACCTCATAGCCGGGCTCGCGAAGGTGGACGTGCATATCCACCAGGCCAGGGACGAGGTACTTGCCGGAAAGGTCGCGGACCTCGGCTCCCTCGACGGCGAGATTCTCGCCGACCTCGGCGATCTTGTCGCCGTCAATCAGGACGTCAACGACACCGTCGAGCTCGACGGACGGGTCGACGACGTGGGCATTCTTAAGAAGCAAGGCCATTATCGGCACCTCCAAGCAGCAGATACAGGATAGCCATACGCACGCAGATACCGGCGTAGACCTGCTCCAGGATGACGGAGCGTTGCGGGTGGTCGGCCATATAGGAGTCGAACTCGACACCGCGGTTGATGGGGCCCGGGTGGCAGATAATCGCGTCGGGCTTCATGAGCTTCTCGCGGTCCTTGGTCAGACCGAAGAGCTTGTGGTACTCACGAATGGTCGGGAACGGGGCACCCTCGAGACGCTCCTGCTGCACGCGCAGCATGTAGACGACGTCCAGCTCGGGCAGGACGGAATCGAGGTCGCTCGTCACGTGGTCGCAGCCCAGGACCTCGGGCGCCGGCGGCAGCAGCGTGCCGGGGGCGACGGCGTAGGTCTCGCAGCCCATGATCTTAAGGGCGGGGATCAGCGAGCCGCAGACGCGGGAGTGCGCGATATCGCCGACGACGGCGACCTTCAGACCGTGGAAGTCACCCTTGTGCTCCCAGATGGTGTACAGGTCGAGCAGGGCCTGCGTGGGATGGTTGTGCTTGCCGTCACCGGCGCAGATGACGCTCGCGGGCGAGTTCTGCGTGACGATGTAGGGAGCACCGGCGTGCTTATCGCGCACGACGATGCAGTCGATCTTGTAGGCGTTGAGGGTCTCGACGGTGTCGACGAGGCTCTCGCCCTTGACCGTGGAGGTCGAGGAGCCGCCGCGTTGAGGGTCTCGACGGTGTCGACAAGGCTCTCGCCCTTGACCGTGGAGGTCGAGGAGCCGCCAAAGTTAAGGCTGTCGGCCGAAAGACGCTTCTCGGCGAGCTCGAAGGAGCTGCGGGTGCGCGTCGAGGGCTCGTTGAACATGTTGACGATGGTCTTGCCCTTGAGCGTGGGGACCTTCTTGATGGCACGCTCGTTGACCTCGGAGAACGCCTTGGCGGTCTCGAGGATGAGCTTGATGTCCTCTTCGGAGTACTCGGTAATGTCGATCAGGTGCTTATGGTTGAACGCCACGGTACTACTCACCTCCCAGCGGCGCGGAGCCCACGTGGGAACCCGGCGCGACGTCGTTAATCTCGACGGCGGTGTGGCCGTCAACTTCCTTCATATATAGGTGCACGTTCTCCTCATGCGACGAGGGAACGTTCTTGCCGACAAAGTCCGGCGAGATGGGGAGCTCGCGGTGGCCGCGGTCAACGAGGACTGCCAGCTCAATGCGGCTCGGACGGCCCAGGTCCATGACGGCGTCGAGAGCGGCGCGGATGGTACGACCCGTATAGAGGATGTCGTCCACCAGCACGACGCGCTTGCCGTCGACGCTGAAGGGAATGTTGGTAGCGTGGATCGCGGGAGCGAAATTGGTCGCATAGTCATCGCGGTAGAAGCTGATGTCCAGGCTGCCGAGCGGAACGTCGACGCCCTCGATCTCCTTGATCTCCTCGGCGAGCTTCTTTGCCAGAAGGTCGCCGCGCGTGACGATGCCGACCAGAGCGAGGTCTTCACAGCCCTCGTTGCGCTCGAGAATCTCGTGCGCGATGCGGGTCATTGCTCGATTGACGGCGGTCTCGTCCATGATGACCGCCTTGGGGGAAGTCGTGCCCATCGATCTCCTTCCTCACATGTCTTGACTGCTGACACAGTCAAAAAAATAGATGCCCGACCGCTCAAAGCGGACCAGACACCCACAGGAAGGGCTGCTCTTTGGCAGCAATGTAATTCCATGTGGGTATCTCGTACCCCTTTAATGGTCAAGGGATAGTGTAGCCAACCTCGAGCTTAATTGCGAGCATAAATACAGAGCAATCCGTAAACGGAGCCCAATGCTCCATAAACCTATATATATTTGTGGGACGAGCTTGAAAACGCACGCACGAGCTGGCATAATCCCCTCTGCTGCACGCAAATCGGATCTACGTCCAGGGCCGTGGCGTGAGCACTATCGCCAAAAGAGGAATATCTCTGTGTAGATTACGCACAGGGAGCTGCTTCTGTGCTATAGTTCAGGCTTGTTTGTTAACGCGACATGTTCGTTTGTCGCCCAAGGAGGGTCAGTTATGTCCAAAGTTTGCGAAGTTTGCGGTAAGCACCCCGTTGCCGGTCGCTCCATCAGCCACTCTCACCGCGTCACCAACCGTAAGTTCCGCCCCAACATCCAGCGCGTCTACGTCGTCGTCGATGGTCACCGTCGCAAGATGAACGTTTGCTCCACCTGCCTCAAGTCCGGCAAGGTTGCGCGCTCGTAAATAAGGTCTTACCAACAAGTACCTCGGACTCTAGAACTTACCAAAGGAGCCCTCCCCTACGGAGGGTTCCTTTTTGCACTCATTGGGGACAGACTTACATGAGTGTTTTCACGCATTGGGGACAGACATGACGTACGTATGCGGCGCACCGACTGACTCCGGCCCCTGCCTCACGCTGCATCCTTCCAGCCTGCAGTTGCCTTGGTCACGCTCGTGGCGCCGATACCGGTGATACGAGCAATTTGCTTGACCGTGAGATGCGCCCGCCTGAGCCTCAGCAGGCAGGCATCGCGTTCGGGGCGTGGCAGGGCCTTGAGCAGCGCAGGATCTATGCTCGGCAGAACTTCGCGCGCAACGGAAAGGGCCTCCTCATCGGAGATCCGCCGGCGTGGAAGAACCTCCATTGCCCAGATGCGCCCAGCAACTTCCTCGAGATGCTCGCAATAGCAACGGGAGCCTCCGACAATATCGAGCATAGGGGCCGCATCACAGATGTCAAAGGGATCATAGCCCAGCTGATACGCCTTATAGCTTGACCAGCGGTACGCCTCGAGCGAGTCAAGCGCACCCTTCACGGGATTGAGATGAATATAGTCGAGCAGCTGCACCGCCTGCACGTCCGACTCAACCGCGACCCGCGAATAGCGATTATCAAACAGATGCCCCGTTCTCCCCGTTTTCCCGTTGAAATACTTAGCATATGCTGTCAACGCACACTGCATTGCCTTTGAAAGATTGTCAAATGGATCATCAATCATCAAATGGAAGTGATTGTCCATAAGGCACCAAGCCAACACCGCCACTTTATGGCGTGCAAACCTGTCCGAGATGTCCGATAAGAAACGATATCGGTCAGAATCATCTTCAAAAATAATTTGTTTGGAGTTGCCACGGTCAAAGACGTGGTAATAGCCGGTGAGCGAAACGGCGCGGGCGCATCGAGGCATAATCTCTCCTTTCAAAACCGAACAGGCAACACCTAAAAGGAGAGAAGGAACGCGAAATGCTGAGCCTGTGACCTATTTATATCCAATGAGCGGCAAAAACTGGTTCAGAACGGCAAAATGGCAAAACGATGTCTGTCCCAAATGAGTGAAAGCACTCATGTAAGTCTGTCCCCAATGAGCGGGGCGATGCAGCAGGCTGATAATTTTAGTTAAAACGCTTCAGTTTATTGAAGCGTTTTAGTTTGTCTTTTACGGGAATCTGACCGTTCGCCGAATAATTTCTTGCTATCATGCAAGGCGTAGGGTAAATCTCCGATCGCAAGGAGACACAAATGGTGAAAAAGTCACCGGAAAACACTACTCCCGCAATTGTGGACAACGTAGAGGCGCTTGAGGCTAAGCTCGCTCAGATGCGAGAGGCCCAGGCGCTTTTTGCTACGTACACGCAGGAGCAGGTCGACAAGATCTTCTATGAGGCCGCCATGGCCGCCAACAAGGCTCGTATCCCGTTGGCGAAGATGGCCATCGAGGAGACCGGCCGCGGCGTTCTTGAGGACAAGGTCATCAAGAACCACTACGCCGCAGAGTACATCTACAACGCTTACAAGAACACCAAGACCTGTGGTGTCCTGGAGCGCGACGAGGCTTACGGCATCACCAAGATCGCCGAGCCCATCGGCATCGTGGGCGCCGTCATCCCGACGACCAACCCCACCTCCACCGCAATCTTCAAGACGCTGATCAGCCTGAAGACCCGCAATGCCATCATCATCTCCCCGCACCCGGCTGCCGCCAAGTGCACCATCGCCGCTGCCAAGCTCGTGCTTGACGCCGCCGTCAAGGCCGGCGCCCCCGAGGGCATCATCGGCTGGGTCGATGTCCCCTCCATCGAGCTGACCAACATGGTCATGCGCGACGTCGACATCATCCTCGCCACCGGTGGCCCGGGCATGGTCAAGGCCGCCTACTCCTCGGGCAAGCCCGCCCTGGGCGTTGGCGCCGGTAACACCCCGGTCGTCATCGACGACACCGCCGACGTTCTGCTCGCAGTCAACTCCATCATCCACTCCAAGACCTTCGACAACGGCATGATCTGCGCTTCCGAGCAGTCCGTGACCGTCATCGACACCATCTACGACCAGGTCAAGGCCGAGTTCCAGAAGCGCGGCTGCTACTTCGTCAAGCAGGGTGCCGAGATGGAGGCCCTGCGTGCCGCCATGTTCAAGAACGGCGCCCTCGATCACCGCATCCCCGGCATGGCTGCCGCCAAGATCGCCGAGCTCGCCGGCATCGAGGTTCCCGCCAAGACTAAGATCCTGATCGCCGAGGTCACCTCCACCGACCCCGCCAAGGAGGAGTTCTCCCACGAGAAGCTCTCCCCGGTCCTGGCCATGTACCACGCCAAGGACTTCCAGGAGGCCGTCGACAAGGCCGAGCACCTGGTGCTCGCCGGTGGCCCGGGCCACACCGCCTCTCTGTACGTGCACCCCGCCCAGGCCGAGAAGATCAGCCTGTTCGAGCACGTCATGAAGGCCTGCCGCATCGTCATCAACACCCCGTCCTCGCACGGTGGCATCGGTGACCTGTACAACTTTGGCATGAAGCCGTCTCTGACCCTGGGCTGCGGCTCCTGGGGCGGCAACTCCGTCTCCGAGAACGTTGGGGTGAAGCACTTGATCAACGTTAAGACTGTGGCCGAGCGCCGTGAGAACATGCTGTGGTTCCGCGCTCCCGAGAAGGTCTACTTCAAGAAGGGTTCCACGCCCGTCGCCCTCGACGAGCTGGGCAACGTCATGGGCAAGAAGCGCGCCTTCATCGTTACCGACCAGTTCCTCTTCAAGAATGGCAACACCCGCGCCATCGAGGCCAAGCTCGACGAGATGGGCATCGCCCACGACTGCTTCTACGACGTCGAGCCCGATCCGTCGCTGCAGTGCGCACGTCGCGGCGCCAAGCAGATGGCTCTCTTTGAGCCGGACGTCATCATCGCCGTCGGCGGTGGCTCCGCTATGGACGCCGGCAAGATCATGTGGATGATGTACGAGCACCCCGAGTGCAAGTTTGAGGACATGGCCATGGACTTCATGGACATCCGCAAGCGTATCTTCACCTTCCCCGAGATGGGCAAGAAGGCCTACTTCGTCGCCGTCCCGACCTCCTCGGGTACCGGCTCCGAGTGCACGCCGTTCGCCATCATCACCGACAAGGAGACCGGCATCAAGTGGCCGCTCGCCGACTACGCGCTGCTCCCCAACATGGCTATCGTCGACGCCGACAACTGCATGACCGCCCCGCGCGGCCTGACCGCTGCCTCCGGCATCGACGTCATGACCCACGCCATCGAGTCCTACGTCTCCATCATGGCTTCCGACTACACCAAGGGCCTCTCCGAGCGCGCTGCCAAGCTCGTCTTTGAGAACCTGCCCTCCAGCTTCACGAACGGCGCCAAGGACCCGCACGCCCGCGAGGAGATGCACAACGCCTCCTGCATGGCCGGTATGGCCTTCGCCAACGCCTTCCTGGGCCTCAACCACTCCATGGCTCACAAGCTCGGCGCTTTCCATCACCTGCCCCACGGCATCGCTAACGCCGTCATCCTGACCCGCGTCATGCGCTACAACGCCGCCGAGGCTCCCGTCAAGATGGGTACCTTCTCCCAGTATCCTTACCCCAACGCGCTGCACAACTACGCCGAGATGGCCAAGTACTGCGGCATCGAGGGCAAGGACGACAAGGAGGTCTTCGAGAACTTCATCACGAAGCTCGAGGAGCTCAAGGACTTCATCGGTGTCAAGAAGACCATCGCCGACTACGGTGTTGACGAGCAGTACTTCCTCGACACCCTCGACGAGATGACCGAGCAGGCATTCAACGACCAGTGCACCGGCGCTAACCCGCGCTACCCGCTCATGAGCGAGATCAAGGAGCTCTACCTGGACGCCTACTACGGCCGCGAGCCCCAGGACTACGCCGTCTGCTAGTTTTTAGCACGGTTTTTTGCGGCGGGGGTGCACGGGTGTTTCACACACCCCCGCCGTCGCTTCTATCGCATCGTTGAAAGGATGCAACCATGCTGCTACCCGATTCCAAGACCGAGCTCGTCCGCCGTGGCAACAAGGTCGTTTACGACCTGGGCGACAAGATCGTCAAGGTCTTTAACGAGACCAAGCCTGTCTCCGACGTGTTCAACGAGGCTTTGAATCTTGCCCGCATCAATGAGTGCGGCATCCGCAGCCCCAAGGCTCTCGAGGTTTCCCAGCTCGAGAACGCCAACGGCTGGGCGCTCGTGACCGAGAAGGTTCCGGGCACCACCCTTGCCGAGAAGATGACTGCCGAGCCCCAGCGCTTTGGTGAGCACCTCGAGATGTTCGTCGACCTCCAGATCGAGATCAACGGCTACACCTCCCCGCTGCTCAACCGTCAGCGCGACAAGTTCGCCCGCATGATCGACAGCCTTGATCAGCTCAATGCCACCACGCGCTACAACCTTCAGGAGCGTCTGGACGGCATGACCAAGGAGTTCAAGGTCTGCCACGGCGACTTCAACCCCTCCAACGTCATCGTCGGCGACGACGGCCAGCTCTATGTGTGCGACTGGGCACACGCCACCCAGGGCTCCCCTGCTGCCGACGTTGCCACCACCTACCTGCTCTTTGCCCTCAACAGCAAGGACCAGGCCGAGGCCTACCTGGAGCTCTACTGCGACCGTGCCGACATGCCCATGCAGGTCGTGCGTCAGTGGACGAGCATCGTCGCCGCTTCCGAGCTCGCTCGTAAGCGCAACGTGAACGATGAGTTCCTGAAGAACTGGATCGACGTCGTCGATTATCAGTAATATCTGAGCGATTTATTTCGCATCGGAGGCATAATGGAAAACCCCGCAGCTCGCATGGGCTGTGGGGTTTTCCTTTTAGATATCGAGGATGCTACAAGATAATAGGACGGCCCCGCATCTCCCCGATTGGAGAAATGCGGGGCCGTCCCACATATCGAACTACAAGCGAAATCGTCGATTAACGGCGGGCTGCCTTAACAAGCTCGGCAACCTTGGCAACGACCTCGTCGATCGCCACGTCCTCGCGCTCGCCCGTAGCACGGTCCTTGAGCTCAACGGTGCCATTCTTAAGGCCGCGCTTGCCCAGAACCACCTGATACGGGAAGCCCATGAGGTCGTTATCGGCAAACTTAAAGCCCGGACGCTCATCGCGATCGTCGACGACGACCTCGATACCCTCGGCACACAGGCCATCAACAATCTGCTCGCAGACGGTAGTGCACTCTTCCTTCTTGGGATCAAGCGGAATCACCGCGACCTCGTACGGGGCAACGGAGACCGGCCAGACGATACCGTGCTCGTCGTTGTGCTGCTCCACGACGGCAGCTAGCGAGCGGGACACGCCCACGCCGTAGCAACCCATGATGAGCGGCTTCTCCTTGCCGTCCTCATCCATAAAGGTGGCACCCATGGCCTCGGAGTACTTGGTGCCCAGCTGGAAGACCTGAGAAACCTCGATGCCGCGGGCAGCGGAGAGCGGCTTGCCGCAGTGCGGGCAGGGGTCGCCGGCGACAACGGTGACCAGATCGGCCCACTCATCGACGGTAAAGTCGCGCTCGGGGCAGGCACCGGTAAAGTGATAATCGACCTCGTTGGCACCGCAGGCCCACTGTTTGGACTCGCGCAGGCTCTCGTCGCAGACCAGACGAATGCCATCGGGCAGGTTAACCGGTCCGATAAAGCCCTTGTGCAGACCGTTCGCCTGAAGCTCCTCGTCGGTCATCATGCGATAGCCCTTGCCAAAGACGTGCTCGGCCTTGCAATCGTTGAGCTCGTGATCGCCCGGAACAATGGCCACGACCGGCTTGCCCTCGGCGTCGATGAGTGCCAGCGACTTGCGCGTGCCGTTCTCGGGGAACCCAAAGAACTTAGCAACAGCCTCAATGGTGCCCATGCCCGGAGTCTCAACCTTGGTGAGCGTACCGTCACCAGGACCCTCGGTCACGAC
>CABRLT010000027.1 GCA_902471785.1 uncultured Collinsella sp. | reverse complement strand
TCGGGGCGCGGACCGTTGGTGCCGGCGGGCAGCGCAACCATCACCTGGAAGCCACCGTCGTCGACCATGCACGGCGTGTAGTGCAACGTGGTGGCGTAGACCTCGACGAGCGTGCCGGCGGGCGCGCGGAACGCCTTGACCTGCGCGGTGTCGAGCTTGCCGTCGACAATCTGCTCACGCTTGGCGAGCAGCAGAATATAGTCGCGAGCACCCAGGTTGAACTCGCTCGCGCGGTGATACTCCAAGCAGTTGAGCTTCGTGTTGTGACCGTTGCACCAGCCCAGCTGGAACGGACGGCCGCCATACATGAGCAGGCCGAGCGCATCGGCGTCCTCGACCTGCTCCAGCTCAGGCGCGGAGGCCACGTACTTGCTGCCCTCGGGGATGGGCGTTGCGGAGAGCGCCTCGACGAGCGGGGCGGTCAGGCTGGACGGGACGTCATCCCACACGCGGCCATAGGGTTTGAATTCGGGGTCGGTAACAGAGTAGATATGCATGTTCGCTCCTGTTCGTTTGTGTGATATTACGAACATTCTAGAACAATCACGCGCGGTTTTAAACGTCCGCCATGTCCGCTCAACAAAAAGGCACCCCCGCATAAGCGAAGGCGCCCAGTGAACTCATTTTGAGCGACGAAACCTTTACGCCTGCTGATAGTGCAGGTGTGCCTCATCGATATCGATCAGATCGCGGTCGAGATAGCGACGCGCGAGCCAATTTGCCATAGGGAGATTCTGGTCCAGGTAGTTACCGCACTCTTCGGGAGCGGCACCGGGGACATCGCCCTCGAAGCCAGCAACAAACTCGAACAACTCGCGCACGAGCGGCAAGATCTCCTCACTCGTCACCTCGCCAAACACAACCAGGTAAAAGCCCGTGCGGCAGCCCATAGGGCCAAAGTAGACAATACGGCTCGACCACTCGGCATGGTTGCGAAGGAACGTCGCGCCCAGATGCTCGATGGTGTGGCACTCGGCCGTGTTCATAACCGGTTCTTTGTTGGGCGTGGTCAAGCGCAGGTCAAAGGTGGTGACGGCGGCACCGGTCGCCGGATCGCGGTCGACGCGGCTCACATACACGCCGGGCTCAAGCAGCAGATGGTCAACGGAAAAACTCGCGATGCGCTCCATGGCAGATCCTCTCGGTAGTCAATTTGGGACAGGGCTCTTTTAGCTGGTCGCAACAATCCCACCCATGATAGCAGTCAAAAAAGCCCCGTCCCAAATGACTACTTTGGGACGGGGCGCCGCGCAGCCGATAATATCGACCGTTCAGCATCTAGTTTTCTGACCCCTCACCTATTGATGCTGCGTCGTCCGCAATGCAGAGCGTGCGAGCAGCTCAACAGCCAAAAACCCGGCAGCGACTGTAATCGCCACCAGACCAATAGATGGCCTGCACTTACAGCACCTGCAAACAAGTTGCGACGGCACCGTAGATATTGGCGTCGTTACCCAGCTGCGCCGGGACCACGTGCGGACGAGGCATATCTTTCAGAAAACCAGTGTAGTGCGCCATGACGTCATCCATCTTACGGTCGAGCGCCTCGAACAGCGCGGGATGGCAGCTGATGCCACCACCAATCGCGAAGACTGCCGGGTCGATGACGCACTGCAGATTCACAAGCACACGATCAAACAGCTCAGCATAGGCATCCAATCCGCGCTGCACGGCGGCGACTTCGGACGCGCTCCCGTGCTCCAGTAGCTCGAAGATCCATCGGCCATCGAGGGCCTCCAGTTCAGCTTCATCCGAAATGCCAAGTTCGACTGCCACGAGATTCTGCAGGCCGTGCCATCCGCTCGAAGTCGCGAACGTATCACGATGATCAAGCGGTTCGCTTACGTTGTTGGACAGGAAGCTGAACTCGCCCGCGAAGCCGCCCGCACCTGTCAGCACCCGGCCGTCAACCACGATGCCTCCGCCGATGCCCGTACCGATTACCGCCACGCAACCCACGTCCACGCCGCGCAACGCGCCGGCAGCGTACTCGCCAAGCGCACAGCTTTTGCCGTCGTTGACAACGGTCACGGGCAGCCCCAGCCGTTCGCGCAGCGCTCGGCCAAGCGGAAACCCGTCCATGTACGGCAGCGCACCACCGCGATGGATCGTCCCGTCTGGATCGACCTCGTAACCGAAGATGCCACCTGGGGCCGAGATGCCCACGCCTACAACCTGTCCGCGATACGGCCCTACGAGTGCCGCGAGCGCGTCGACCAGCTGATCGGCCGAGACGAACGCCGTCGGAATCGAACCACGGTCACCAAACTCGTAGTTCTCATTCACAATCGCCCATTTGACGCTCGTTCCGCCGATATCAATTCCAAACAGCTGCCTCATGGCCGCTCCCCTCTCGCTCAATGCGTCTACATGCTCGCAGGCTCTTCCATAAAGGCCATGAGCCTGCGGTTGAGCAGACGACCCCAAAACGTACAGATACCGCCCGCCAGGAGCGCGGCGGCTACGGTGCCGATACCGATGCCCACCGCAGCACCCGTACGCACAAGCCCGTAGACCAGTGAGATGCCCACACAGCTCCCGTCAAAGAAATACTTCGCCTTACCAAATTCACAGTGAAACACCTGGGAGAGCGTCTGCACCATGCCGTCGGGCGCAACGGGAACGAGCCGCGCGGAGACGCCCAGCGTCACGCCGAGCGCTGTGCGTGCATTCATTACAACGCCGCAGCTCAGGAATAGAATCCCACATACGTAGACCATCATTCGACGCGTTGGACTCTACCGCATCACGTCACTCTCTCGTTCGCATCTTCACCTATCGGCACAAATAGCGCTCCGTAACATCGCCCCAAGGCGTCACTCGTACGCAATCGTCGCCTCGACGGCATGGCGCCAGCCGGCGATCTTTTTGGCTCGCTCGTCAGCGGGCATCGACGGCTCCACGATGCCACGGGCGCCGTAGACGTCGACGACATCGCGCGTATACATGCCCAGCGCGATACCGCAGGCCCAAGCCGCGCCCAGACCGCTCATCTCGTCGTTGCTCGCAATGCGGATGGGCGAGCCGACCAAATCGCTCTCAAACTGCATCAGGTACGCGTCGCGCGTGGGGCCGCCGTCAACACGAAGCTCGGCAAGCGCCGCGCCCGAATCCTCGACCATCGCATCAATGACGTCAAAAATCTGATAGGCGATCGACTCGTCGGCAGCCTTTACGAACTCCGCGCGGCCCGTGGTGCGTGTCATACCAAAAACGCATCCCTCGGCATCACTTGCCCAGTGCGGCGCACCCAGGCCGGTAAACGCCGGCACAAAGTAAACATGGCTCGCCGGGTTGGCGGCGTAGCACAGGTCGGTGACCTCCTCGGGGTTGTTGATGAGCTCCAGGTCGTCGCGCAGCCAGGTCTTGACGGCGCCGGCGTAGCTCACGTTGCCCTCGAGTACATACTCGGTCACGCCATCCATACGCCACGCAAGCGAGCTCGAAAGCCCGTGCGAGCTGGCGACAAACTCGTTGCCGACGTTCATCATGACCGAGCTACCGGTGCCATAGGTCGCTTTGGCCATGCCGCGGCTGTGGCAACCCTGCGCAAACAGGGCCGCATGGCTGTCGCCCAGCACGCCGTGTACCGGCACGGGTGCGGGCAAAAAGCCATCCAGGTCCGTTGTGCCAAACAGACCGTCGGAATCGGTCACCTGCGACAGGCAGGCCGGATCGATGCCAAAGGCCTCGCACACCGGCTCGCTCCAGCAGCCACGGCGCAGGTCGAAGAGCTGCGTGCGGCTGGCATTGGACCAGTCACAGCGAAACTCCGCGCCGCCCGTGAGCGTCCAGACCACCCAGGCATCGATGGTGCCCAGACACAGCTCACCCGACGCCGCGGCCTCGGCAGCCGCCGGAACGTTCGCGAGAATCCAAGCCATCTTGCCCGCCGGATAGTAGGGCGAGAGCACCAGGCCCGTTGTGTCACGCACCAGCTCTGCCACGCCTTCGCGCGCCGCAAGCTCGTCACACAGCTCGCGGGCGCGGGCACACTGCCACACCACGGCGTCGCACAGCGGCTCGCCCGTCGTGCGGTTCCAGGCAACGGTGGTCTCGCGCTGGTTGGAAATACCGATGCCGGCGACATCGGCCGGGTTAACCCCGGTCTCCTCCACCACGGCGCGCGCCACGGCAAGCACGTTGGCAGCGATCTCGGTCGGATCATGGCTCACCCAGCCGGCCTCGTTGACGATCTGGCGATGCGCGCGGTCGGCACGATGGATCAGATGGCCGCCCTCGTCCACCAGCAGCGCCTTGGTGCCCTGCGTGGACTGATCGATTCCGATGATGTATTTGCTCATGTACTCTCCCATTCCTTCCGCCAAATCAAAGACAGCCTGGCGGACAAGGAGCGAGCGACCGCCAAGTGCCGCAGATTGCCGTGAAAGAGGAGCGCCGCGTACTTTGTGTACGCAAGCGACGGTTTGAACGGCAAGGTGCGGTGCTTGGCGGCCGCGCAGCGTCTGTGTCTACTAGTTGCCGAGGAACTCGGCAACGGTCTTGGCGATTCCTTCGCCGGTGAGGCCGTAGTGCGCGAAGACCTCGGGCGAGGTGCCGGTAATGACCGGCGCGTCGGGCAGGCTCAGGCAC
Organism: uncultured Collinsella sp.; assembly: GCA_902471785.1. GTDB lineage: Bacteria > Actinomycetota > Coriobacteriia > Coriobacteriales > Coriobacteriaceae > Collinsella. The sequence continues at coordinate 4,591 of CABRLT010000027.1, read as the reverse complement.
TTGACCGGACGCGGGCAATGCTCGCCCACGACCTGCGCGACCATGGAACCCAGGCCGCCGAAGGGGCTGTGCTCCTCGACGGTCACGACGGCGCGCGTGGCACCGGCGGCCTCAATCACGGCCTCGGCGTCGAGCGGCTTGACGCAGTACATGTCGAGCACCGTTGCCGAAATGCCCTGCTCGGCCAGCAGGTCGGCGGCGTCCACGGCGTGGCGGACCATCTCGCCGGTGGCGACGATCGTCACATCGGTGCCGCGGCGCACCCAGGTGGCACGGTCCATCTCGAACGGGCACTCATCCTCGGTGTACACGTCCTCGACCGGGTTGCGGCCAACGCGAATGTAGGCCGGCTTGTTGTCGGCGACCAGGGCGCGCACGAGCTCGGCGGTCTGGAAGCGGTCGCTCGGCAGATACACGCGCATGTTGGGGATCGCGCTCATGGCGGCGATATCCTGCGCGGAGTGGTGGCTCATACCCAGGGCGCCGTAGGACACGCCGCCCGAGATGCCGATGAGCTTGACGTTGGTGTTGGAGTACGAAACGTCGACCTTGCACTGCTCATACGAACGCGTGGTCACAAAGGACGCCGGCGAGGCGGCCCAGGCCTTCTTGCCGCACGAAGCCATGCCGGCGGCGATGCTCACCAGGTCCTGCTCGGCAATGCCGACCTCAACGGACTGCTGGGGATACTGATCGAAGAACGGCGTGAGCGACGCGGAGCCGCGGGAGTCGGAGCACAGGACGACGATGTCTTTATCGGTCTCGGCGGCCTCGAGCAGCGTGTCGCAGATAACCTTGCGGTTGGCGATCTTGTTAGCCATTGATGGCCTCCTTATGGGCAGCGAAATCGGCGATGATCTGGGCATATTCCTCGTCGTTGGGCAGGTGGTGATGCCAGCCGGCCTTGTCCTCCATGACGGGCGAGCCGTAGCCCTTCACCGTGTTGAGGATGATGACCGTGGGCTTACCCTTGGTCTCGGCCGCAAGCGTCAGCGCGGCGTCGATGGCCTGGATGTCGTTGCCCGGAATGGAGAGCACGTTCCAGCCGAAGGCGGCCCAGCGCTCCTCCTGCGAATCCTGCTTCATGACGTCCTCGGTGCTGCCGCTGATCTGCAGGCGGTTGCGGTCCACGAGCGCGCACAGGTTATCGAGCTGGTAGTTGCCGCCGCTCATGGCGCCCTCCCAGACCGAGCCCTCGGCAAGCTCGCCATCGCCCATGATGGTGTAGACGCGGTAGTCGCGGCCGTCCATCTTGCCGGCAAGCGCCATGCCCACGGCAACGGGCAGGCCGTGACCCAGCGAGCCCGAGTTCATCTCGATGCCCTTGAGCTTGTTGTTGGGGTGGCCGATGTAGGGGCTGCCGAATTTGGAGAAGCGGGCCTTGACGTCGTCGAGGTCCAGATAACCCTCGTGGCAGAGCACCGCGTAGTAGGCCTCCATGGCGTGACCTTTAGAGAGCACGAAGCGGTCGCGGTTGGGATCGTCGACGGTCTCGGGCGAAATGTTGAGGTGGTTGGCATAGAGGGTCATGAGGGCGTCAATCACCGACATGTCGCCGCCGATGTGGCCGCCAGCGCCGGCCATGATGATGTCGACGCAATCGCGGCGGAGGTCCCAGCGCAGGGACTCAAGCTCTTCGATAGTTGCCATTTCTACTCTCCTCGCAGGTAGGCTTTAACGTCTTCTTCGATGGGGTCGTACAGGTCGGGGGCAATGCCAAGGTACTTGCACGCCTCGTAGAGCACCGGCACCACGTTGGCGTGAATAGCGACGCAGTGGTGGATGTAGGGACCCTCGACGATCTTGGCCTCGAGGCGCTTGAGGTTGTCGACCTCGACCCACAGGTAGGTGCCCATGCCGGCCGGGCCGTCGATGCCGCGGGCGTTGCCCAGAAGCAGCGAGTACTCGCCGTTGTCGCCGTCAAAGCGGGCAAGGGTGAGGTCGCCATGCTTGGCCTCGGCCGTCAGCGCGCCGGGGTGGTCGAAAGCCAGCGGGTAGGTGAGCTTGGGCTTGACGGCCGCGCAGCTGCAGGGCCAGGGGCCGCAGTGCTGCAGCAACTCACCGTTCTCATTGTCGGGATGGCGCACGGTCCAGTCGGCGAACATGCCGCGGTGACGGCCCAGGTCGGCGGCCTCGACCATCAGCGCGGTAATGGCGCCGTGGATATCGGTCTCGCATACGATAGGGATGCCCATCTCGTTGAGGACGGCGTTGGCGGCGCAGGGCATAATGCCCAGCTCGTCCTGCAGAGCGTTCCAGCACTGAATGGCACCAGCATTGCAGCCATACTTCTCGACCAGGCGCTTCATGGCGATGGCAAGACCGGCGACCGCGGGGACCTTGTCCTCGGGGATGCAGATCTCAAAGCTGTCGTTGATGTGGGCCAGCATGGCGGCCATGGCCTGCTCGTCGGTCTGGGCGTCGCGCACGGCCTGGACAAGCTCGGTCATGGGGATGGGCGAAAGCTGGATGTTGAACTTCTCGAGCAGCTCGCCCTCGTTGCACATGGTCGACCAGAAGTCGAACGGACGGGTGGCCATCTGCAGGATGCGGGTGTGCTTGAAGGTCTTGACCACGTTGCACACGGCCAAGAAGTCCCAAACGCCACGCTCAAACTCGGGGTCGGTCAGGCGGCAGTTGGTCATGTAGGTGAAGGGAACCTGGAAGCGGCGCAGGACCTTGCCGGTGGCGAACAGGCCGCACTGGCTATCGCGCAGGCGCGTGCCGTCGGGCTCGGGGCGCTCGTCGCGCGGGCCCCACAGCAGCACGGGCAGGCCGAGCTCGCGGGCAAGGCGAGCACAAACGTACTCGGTGCCAAAGTTGGCGTGGCACAGCATAATTCCGTCGACGCCCTCGGCGCGGAACTTCTTGACGATAGGCTCGATATGGCTGTCGTCGAACAGCAGGCCCTCGTCATTGATGTCGTCGATATCCACGATGTCGACGCCGATCTCGCGCAGACGATCAGCCGTCAGGCCGCGATACTTGATTGCGTCCGGCGCGCTAAAGATACTGCGGCGCGTGGGCACAAAACCGAGCTTGATCTTATCCATGTACGTCCTCCCCTAATCACATGTTCAGTAAACAGACGCGCGTTTCGTTTTGTTCTGTTTACTAAATGTTTTACTTCAGTGTTTAGAAGTTTAACGCGAAAGTCCCGTAAGCGGTAGAGAAATCAGCCTAAACGGTATGTAAACAATCTGAACATACAAGGGAAACAAAGAGAGGGCCCCGAAGGACCCTCTCTTAGTAGCGTTAGATATGGCTGCCTTAGCGAGCTTTGCCGCCCTGCGGCCCGGCGTTTTCTTCGCCTAGATCTCGCACACGCTTTGGCGCTCGACAAAATAGGTCGATACGGCCGTCTTGCAGGTATAGCTCTTGGGATTGCGGATGTTGCCCACCAGGCGACGCACCGCGATCTCGCCCACCTCGTGCTTGGGAACGTGCACCGTGGTGAGCGGCGGGTTGGAAAAGGCGCCCAAAGACAGATCGTCAAAGCCGATGATCGAGACATCCTCGGGCACGCGTATGCCGTGCTCGTTCAACGCGCGCATAGCGCCTACGGCGAGCACGTCGTTTTCGGCAAAGAAAGCCGTCGGCAGGTTGTCGCGTGAGACGCTGTCGAGCCACGTGCCCATGTCGCGATAGGCGCCCTCGAGCGTGGTGCCCAGCGTGACGCGCCATGTCGGGTTGGCCTCAAGGCCCGCGTCCTCGAGCGCTTGGCGATAGCCGCGCTCGCGATCCTTAAAGTTGCGGATACGAAGGTCGCCTGCCAGATAGCCGATTTGCTTGTGACCTTTCTCGATGAGGTAATCCACGGCACGCAGCACCGAATCGGTATTGGCAATGACCACGGCGTCGAAGTACTGGCGGTCGCTCCAGCCATCGAGCACGATCAGGTGGGCAGCAGCGTTGGCAAACAAGGCGTAGTCTTCCTCACCCAGCTCGGTACCCATCAGCACGATAGCGGCGGACGGATCGGCAATCAGACCCTCGACCTGCGGGCGCACGGCGTCCAGGTCGCTAAAGTCGAGCGAGACAAAGCTCGTGCTCATGCCGTGGCGACGCGCCTGGCGCTCCACGCCCTCGATGACCGCGGGATGGAAGGTGCTCTCGTCCAGGATGGCGCCCGTCTTGCGCGCGAGAACAAACTGGATGCTCTCGAGTTGCGTCGACTGCTGGTAGCCGAGCGATTGCGCGCACTCAAGGATGACCTTGGCGGTCTCCTCGCTCACGCTGCGCTTGCGGTTGAGTGCGTTGGACACGGTTGCGGGCGAGAAGCCGGTAATGCGGCTGATCTCGCGGACGCTTGCTTTAGCCATCGTTCCCCCTAGCAACGGTCGCGGCCGAGCATCGTGGCTTGACCGCCCGTGGCTCGGCAACTAAACGACCGCAAATTCAATCTAAACAGAATAGTAAATGTTTATTAGCTAGTTTAGCCTGTTGTCAAGCGAAGCGGCACAACTATTCCCCCAACGGGCGCATTTACTCGGTAGCTAAAAAAGCCCCATTACAGTTTGAGTCGTCCGAAAGGGCGGCTCTTTTCCGTTGCATGGTTATACGATTGAGCCGTACCGGTGGTCGCCGGCCG
>CABRLT010000026.1 GCA_902471785.1 uncultured Collinsella sp. | reverse complement strand
TTATTAAACTGCTCGGGGGCCTTTTAGTTTAAAGCGACCTGGTGAACGGTCTTTATACCGGCAAACAATATAGGGGGTACCGACCAACGTCGATACCCCCTTACAAGCCACCATGTCACGCACACAGTGCCGAGCGCACGACCCGCACGCCTACTTGCGAGAATTGCTCAGCTTATTGATCAGCGCCTCGAGACGCTCGCCGTCCTCGGCCGTCTGGGCAATAACCAAAATCGTATCGTTGCCGGCAAGCGAGCCAAGCACATCGGGCAGCTCTGCCGCATCAACGGCGGCGGCGATGCCGGAAGCCGTGCCAGGCTGAGCCTTGATCATAACCAGATTATCGGTGCGCAGAACGCCCGTTACGAGCTCGGAAACCATACGCTGCAGGTGCAGGTCCTCTGCCAGAACATAGATGCCCTCAGGGAGCTTACGCAGCCCCATATCGGCAATATCGCGAGAGACAGTCGCCTGCGTGCAATCAAAGCCCATAGCGCGGAGCTCATCGACCAGCACGCGCTGCGTGCGGACGTCCTTATTGCGCACAATATCTCTAATGGCATCCTGGCGCCCATTGCGTTTTTTAGCCATACAAACCCTCTCTCCAAAAGATGGCGGAGACAATCAATCAGTGATTGAATAGTTTAACGCTATTTGAAGGCTTTTGTGTATAAGAACGCATTTCGAAACAATTCTATGCAAATTTGTTTCGAGATGAGCCGTTTAGGCGGTTTTTGCGCCCGTCCGGTTAAGAAAAGCTGCCAGATGCGTACACATCACGCAGCGCGCGGGCTTGGCGCTGGCGATCGGCCCAAACAACAGACCGAGCCCCCGATGGTTATCCTTGAGCGCGGCGACCATCTGACGGGTTCGAGGCGCCTCGAGCATATCACGCATACGGGCGGAACGCTCGATTGACGACACCCCATGCGGGCTCAGACACAAATTCTCGATGCAGGCGACCAGTCCGGCAAAGTAGAACTTTTGGCTTGCCAGCTTGAGCCGACCACCGCTATCTGCTTCCGAGAGTGAGTCCGTAAGCTCGTCGAGCGCCCGGGTGTCATCGGATACCTTGGCATACATGGTGGGATCAAAGGCATCTGTAAGCTTAGGTGCCGCCGCGTGGAAACAAGCGTCGCCGCATCCGGAGACGCGCTGCGCCCGCGAGAGCGAGCACGCCATAAACCCAACTGTGCGAAACGCCTTGTCGTACAAAAGGCATGCCTCAAACAGCGGACGGCTATACATCACGCCAGAGGTCTGAACGACTAGGCCGCCTAAAATCAACTGGGACAGCCCGGTCACCATCGAAGATTTGCTATCAATGGAAATATGAGCAGCATCCAAGACGCGCGAATGGCGCTCTCGATGTGCATCATAGCGGTCGAGCGACACCGTGGGGAGCACTATGTCTGCCGCAGTATCGCACGCGATATCGACCATCTTGGAAAGAGACTGCGGAGCAAACCACTCATCGGCGTTCATGGCGATGATTTGAGAGCCGCGCGAGGCAGCAAAACCGGCACGAAGACAAGCGCCGCGCTTCGCGTCCTCGACGTCAATCAAATCAATATGGATGTCCCTGTCGGCGGCAACTTGAAGCGAATGGCGCACACCAGGCGCAGCATCGCGGCAGACAACGACAATCTGCAAATCGTAGAGGTCTTGGTTCTGGATACTCTCGAGCGCACGCATCGCATAGCTGGGCGAACCTTCTACCACAAGGATCACCGAAAGTCGCGGATGCGAGCCACGTCGAACCAAGTTATCCGTCCTCTCGACAGCAATAAATCAAACCGTGGTTCATGGTACACCCCGGCAATAAAAGCAATGAGACACCAGTTGTATTGCACGTCAAGAACAGATGTTGCACACGCGCAGCCCACAGATGACAGGTGTCGACGCACGACGCGTCGAGCCCTCCCCTAGTCGAGCACGACAAGCTCGGCGGGATCGTAATCCACGCCCATAAACGTAAGGCCGCAGGCAGGAGCCGTGGGGCCCGCAGCGGTACGGTCGCAAGCATCGATGACCTCGCGCATCCACTCGGGTTCACGGCGATGCATGCCAATCTCGACAAGCGTGCCCACGATCGTGCGGACCATCGAATGCAGAAACGCATTGCCCTCGATGGTAAACGTCAGGATGTCCTCGCCAAACGCAACCTCATGGCCAAACTCGGCACGCATCACGCAGCGATGCGTGGGCTTGCCAACGGCCGAGGCAACCTTGCAAAAGCTCTTAAAGTCCTGCTCACCCAAAAGCGCGGGACAGGCCGCAGACATGGCCTCGACGTCCAAGGGATAGCGATGCCACCACACGGCACCCCGTGAGAGCACGGGACGCGCGTCGCGATCGGCAATACGGTACGTATATGTACGTGAACGCGCATCAAAGCGTGCAGAAAAGCCTTTACGGGCCTTGTAGACCTCGTTTATGGCGATATCTTTGGGTAGCAGGGCATCCATAGCCCGCAGCCACCTACGGCGCGTACAAGCGAGCTCAGCGTCCGTTACGGGCACGCTGATGTACTGAGCCACGGCATGTACGCCGGCATCGGTACGCCCCGCGCACGTCAGGACAATCGGGCGGCGAAGCAGCGTCTCGATGGCTCGACGTAGCTCGCCCGCAACCGTCGTCTGTCCCGGCTGCTCGGCAAATCCGCTATACGACGAGCCATCATAGGCCACGCGAAATACGAGCGTGGCGTCAAGCTCGGAAATCGAATTGAAATCAGACGGCGCAGTCATGGGCGCTCCCAACAAACAAGTAACGGTATCGCGACAAAAAAAGAGGGGTACGCGAACGTACCCCTCGAATATAGCCTATGCAGACGGATTGTCTACTCAGCGGTCTCCTCAGCAGGAGCCTCCTCGGCAGCCTCGACCTTCTTGGGAGCAGCGGCCTTCTTGGGGGCCGGAGCAGCCTTCTTGGCCTTAGGCGTGCAAGGCTCGGTGACGAGCTCCATGATAACGATGGGAGCGTTGTCGCCCTTACGGTTACCGAGCTTCATGATGCGGGTGTAACCGCCGTTGCGGTCCTGCCACATGCCCTGAGCAGCCTTGTCGAAGATCTCGGCAACGAGCTGCTTATCGCCGAGCTTGGCGATAGCCAGACGACGAGAGTGCAGGTCGCCCTTCTTGGCCCAGGTGATGATCGGATCGACGACCGAACGCAGCGCCTTAGCGCGGGTCTCGGTGGTCTTGATGCGGTCGTTCTCGAAGAGGGCCTTAGCAAGGCTCTTCTTCATGGCCTTGGTGTGGCTCGCATCGGTGCCGAGCTTCAGGCCCTTCTTAACGTTATGACGCATGGTCTAGTTTCTCCTCAAATATGCGAAGCATTAAGCCTTCAGGCTCAGGCCCATGGACTCAAGCTTGTCCTTCACTTCCTCGATCGACTTAACACCGAAGTTACGGATGTTGAGCAGATCGTTCTCCGAGAACTCAACGAGCTGACGGACCGAGTGAATGCTGGCGCGCTTAAGGCAGTTGTAGGAACGGACGGAAAGGTCCAGATCCTCGATCTGCTTGTCCAGCTCGGCGTTGTCGTTGGTGACCTCGGGAGCGAAGATCGAAGCCTCCTCCTCGACCTCGGGGGTCTCGGCAAGGTTCATAAAGGCGGCCATATGCTGGTTGATGATATTGGCAGCCTGGACCACGGCGTCGCGCGGGGCGATGGAACCGTTGGTCTCGATCTCGAGGACAAGGCGGTCGTAGTCGGTGTGCTGACCGACACGGCAAGCCTCAACGAGCTTGGCGCAACGGGAAACCGGCGAGTACAGCGAGTCGACGTGGATCACACCGATGGGATCGTTGTCGCGCTTGTTGGCCTCGCCAGAAACATAGCCGCGGCCATAGCCGATGCGCATGCTCATGGTGAGATGGCCACCCTCGGTGAGCGTAGCGATGTGCTGCTCGGGGTTGACCAGCTCAAACTCGGACGGAATAAAGAAGTCCGCACCGGTGACCTCGCAGGGGCCGTCAACCGAGATGGTGGCGGTCGCCTCGTCGGTCGTGCCGAGAGCCCTGAAGACAAGACCCTTGACATTCAGGACGATGTCGGTGACATCCTCGACCATGTTAGGGATGGTCATGAACTCGTGCTGCGCGCCATCGATCTGAATAGCCTCGACGGCGGCACCCTCGAGCGAGGACAGAAGAACGCGACGAAGGGAGTTACCCAGCGTATCGCCGTAGCCACGCTCGAGCGGCTCGACGGAGACACGAGCAGACGTCTCGTTGATCTCTTCGACCTGAACCTGAGGCCTAATGAATTCTGACATGTATTACCTCCAGCCTCAGCAGCCCGGATGGACTACTTAGAGTAGAGCTCGACGATGAGCTGCTCGTTGATATCACCGCTGATCTGCTCACGCGTCGGCAGAGCGAGCACGTTACCAGACAGCTTCTCGATATCGACCTCGAGCCAGCCAGGGACCTCAAAGCGCTCGGAGGAAATCAGGGCCTCCTTGATGGGGAGGAGGTCACGGAACTTCTCGCCGACAGCGACGACGTCGCCGGCCTTGACGCGGTAAGACGGGATGTCCACGCGCTTGCCGTTCACGGTGAAGTGACCGTGACGGACGGACTGACGAGCCTCTTTGCGGGTGCGGGCAAAGCCAAGACGGAAGACGACGTTGTCGAGGCGAGACTCAAGGATGATCATGAGGTTCTCACCGGTGACGCCGTTCATCTTACGGGCCTTGTTGAAGTAGCCGTGGAACTGCTTCTCCAGAACGCCATAGATGAACTTGACCTTCTGCTTCTCGCGCAGCTGCATGCCGTACTCAGATTCCTTGCGACGGCGCTTGGGCTGACGGATAGATTCCTTCTTGCTGCTGTAACCGAGCTCAGCGGGATCGATCCCGAGCTGACGGCAGCGCTTAAGAACAGGAGTCCTGTCGATTGCCATATTGATACGATCCTTTCAGTTACACGCGGCGACGCTTCTTGGGGCGGCAGCCGTTGTGCGGAATGGGGGTCTTGTCCTGGATGCTCGAGACCTCGAGGCCAGCAGCCTGGAGGGAGCGGATGGCGGTCTCACGACCGGAGCCGGGGCCCTTGACGAAGACGGAAACCTTCTTCATACCGTGCTCCATGGCCTGCTTGGCAGCAGCCTCGGCAGCCATCTGGGCAGCGAACGGCGTGGACTTACGGGAGCCCTTGAAGCCCACCTGGCCAGCCGACTTCCAGGAAATGACGTTGCCCTGGGGATCGGTGATCGAAACGATCGTGTTGTTGAACGTAGAACGAATGTGAGCCTGGCCCACGGAAATGTTCTTACGGTCCGCGCGCTTCAGACGGGCAGCGCGAACGTTCTTCTTAGCAGTAGCCATCTATCTAGCGCTCCTTATTTCTTCTTCTTAGCACCGATCTGACGCTTCGGGCCCTTGCGGGTACGAGCGTTAGTGTGGGTGCGCTGGCCGCGGACCGGGAGGCCCTTGCGGTGACGAAGGCCGCGGTTGCAGCCGATGTCCATAAGGCGCTTGACGTTCTGGTTGCGCTCACGGCGGAGGTCGCCCTCAACCATGATCTGGTTCTTGTCGATATAATCGCGGATGGCGTTAACCTCATCCTCGGTGAGGTCCTTAACGCGCGTATCCACGTTAACGTTGCACTCGACGCAAATCTTCGTCGCAGTGGTGCGGCCGATGCCGTAAATGTAGGTCAGACCGATCTCAACGCGCTTCTCACGCGGGAGGTCGACACCATTAATACGGGCCAACGTAGTCTCCTCTCTTAACCCTGACGCTGCTTATGACGGGGGTTCTCGCAAATGACGAGGACCTTGCCATGGCGCCTAATGATTTTGCACTTATCGCACATCTTCTTGACCGAAGGACGTACCTTCATCGTTCTTCCTTTCGGTAGCGCTCAAACTACTTCCCTACTATCTACTCGCCCAGCCGCAGGCGTTTAAAACTATGGCTGGTCTTCACACACAATCCGACCGTAGGTTGAGCTAAGCCTGCAGTCGGAAATGGAGTGCGTGTATGCGTGCCGCTATTTGTAGCGATAGGTGATGCGGCCGCGGGTCAGGTCGTACGGGGAAAGCTCCACGACAACCCTGTCACCGGGGAGAATACGGATGTAATTCATTCGGATCTTGCCAGAAATGTTGCACAGAACCGAATGACCGTTCTCGAGCTCGACCTTAAACATGGCGTTGGGCAACGGTTCCTTTACCGTACCCTCGAGCTCAATTGCGTCTTCCTTCTTCACAAGCAATCATCTTTCTCTAGAAAACGACAGCGATTGAGTATTCTACAACACGTATGCACGCATCGTAATAACTTCGTAATGGCTCCACAACTAAGTGGAACTTGTTACATTTCTCCGCCTTGGAGCGAACACCAAGCACCTTGCGCATCCGTGGTGAGAATCACCGGACCGTCATTGGTGATGGCGACGGTGTTCTCGTAGTGCGCGGCGGGCAGGTGGTCATTGGTCGTGACGATCCAACCGTCGGAACCCGTGCTCACATGGTTGGAACCCATCGTAACCATCGGCTCAATGGCAATGACCATGCCGGCCTGGAGGCGAACGCCCCTCCCCTTCTTTCCGTAGTTAGGAACATTGGGGTCCTCGTGCATCACGCGGCCAATGCCATGGCCCACATAATCACGAAGCACGCCGTAACCGTGAGACTCGGCGAGGGACTGAACGGCATAACCGACGTCCCCGATATGGTTACCGGGAACAGCCTGCCCGATGGCAGCCTTAAGGCAATCACGCGTGACCTCGCACAAAGCCTTGGCTTCGGGCGTGGGGGTGCCGACGAAAAACGTCCAAGCGTTATCGCCGACCCAACCGTCGACAACGGCTCCCGTATCGATGGAGATGATATCGCCATCGCGCAGGATCATGTCGGGGTTGGGAATACCGTGGACCACGGCATCGTTGATCGATGCGCATATGGTCCCCGGGAATCCGCCGTAGCCCTTAAAGGCCGGGGTGCCGCCATGCATGCGGATAATCTGCTCCGCGAGCTGATCGAGCTCAAAAGTCGAAACGCCGGGACGCACCATGGCTCCAACGTGGCGGAGCGCCATCTTAGATAGCGCTCCTGCCTTCTTCATCTGCTCGATTTGCGTTGCAGACTTAATCTTGATCATAGACCGAGAGCCTCTTTGACATCCCCGTACACGGTCTCACGAGCCTGGTCACCGTTGACCGACTTGAGCAGACCCTGGCCACGATAGTAGTCGACGAGCGGACTCGTGGACTTCTCGTAGACGTCGAGACGGTTCTTGATGGTCTCGGGCTTGTCGTCGTCGCGCTGATACATCTCGCCTGCGCACTTGGGGCAGGTAGCATCAGCAGCGGTGCCGGTGTAACCGCAGGCGCGGCAGGTGCGACGCGAAGACAGACGATCGATAATGACCTCGGGGGCCACATCGACCAGAAGGGCACAGTCGATCTCACGACCCATGGCGGAAAGCTCGGAATCGAGCGTCACAGCCTGGGCGGTGTTGCGCGGGAAGCCGTCGAGGATGAAGCCCTGCTGGGCGTCATCGGCGGCAAGGCGCTCCTTGACAAGGTCGATCACGAGCTGGTCGGGAACGAGCTCGCCAGCGTCCATGTACTTCTTAGCCTGAATACCAAGCTCGGTGCCACCCTTGACGGCAGCACGCAGCAGGTCGCCCGTGGAAATGTGAGCGACGCCAAACTCGGCGACGAGCTCCTGTGCGACGGTGCCCTTACCGGCACCCGGAGCTCCGAGCAATACGAGGTTCATGAGCAATCCTCCTCTAGCCTATTTAAAGAATCCATCGTAATCATACATCTTGATCTGGCCTTCGAGCTTATCGACTGTGTCGAGCACGACGCCGACCATGATGAGGATGGACGTGCCGCCAAATGCCTGGATCAGATGGTTACCCGTGAAGGAGAAGATGATCGAAGGCACGATGGCGATGAGCGCCAAAAAGACAGCGCTGGGAAGCGTAATCTTGTTGAGCGCGTTCTTGATGTAGGCCGCGGTAGCCCTACCCGGACGCACGCCCGGAATAAAGCCGCCCTGCTTCTTAAGGTTGTCGGCCGTGTCATCGGGGTTGAACACCATTGAGGTGTAGAAGTACGCGAAGAACACGATGAGGACAACGTTAAGCACCCAGTTGAGCCAACCGGTCGAAAGCGCAGAGGCAACTGCCTGGATCCAGCCGATGCCGGGGAAGAACACGGCAATCTGAGCCGGGAAGTACAGCAGCGCCGAAGCGAAGATGATCGGCACGACACCCGCGGTGTTGACCTTGATGGGCAGGTAGGTAGTCTGGCCACCCATCATGCGACGGCCCACGACGCGCTTGGCGTAGGAGACCGGGATGCGGCGCTGGCCGCGCTCAAGGAAAACAATCAGCGGGATAACCAGCAGGATGATGGCGCAGATGATCACCATTGTGATGATGCCACCGGCATTACCCTCGGTGCTGGAGAAGATCGCCTGCGGCAGACCGGCCATGATGTTCGCAAAGATGATCAGCGACATGCCATTGCCGATACCGCGCTGGGTGATGAGCTCACCAATCCACATGATCAGCATAGCGCCCGCGGTGAGCGTACCGACGATCATGAGGTCGAAGATGATCTCGGGAGCGCCGGCGCCATTGAAGCTGATGCCGAAGCTCTTAAAGAGGAAGAGGTAACCCACGGAGTTGAGGATAGCCAGAGCCAAGGTGAGGTAACGCGAATACTGCGTAATCTTGGTCTGACCGACCTCGCCCTCGCGGGCAAGCTCATGCAGGGAAGGCACGACGGCCTGGAGCATCTGGAGGATGATCGAGCTGGTGATGTAAGGCATGATGCCCAGCGAAAACACCGACACATAGCTCAAAGCGCCGCCAGAGAAAAGATTCAGGAGGGCCATAGCACCTGCGGCGACCGAATTGTTATCGGTCGAGAAAAGGCCCAGCATCCCCTGGAAGGGAATGCCGGGCACAGGAACGTGCGCACCAATGCGGTACACGACGAGCATAGCTATGGTAAAAAGAATCTTTTCGCGCAATTCTTTGATGCGGAAAGCATTCTTAAGACCATTTAGCACGGCAGCTCGACCTTTCCGCCGGCGGCCTCGATCTTGGCCTGCGCAGAAGCGCTGACCTTGTCGACCTTGACCGTGAACTTCTTGGTGAGCTCACCATTGCCGAGCACCTTGACGGGCTCGAACTCGCTCTTGGTGATGCGAGCGGCCTTAAGAGCGGCACCGTCGATCACAGCGCCGTCCTCGAACTTGCGCTCGAGACGCTCAACGTTAACAGCGGTGTACTCGATACGACGGGGGTTGCGGAAGCCCGGAAGCTTGGGCAGGCGCATAGCCAGCGGAGTCTGGCCACCCTCGAAGCCGGCACCCTTGCCGCCACCGGCACGGGACTTCTGGCCGTTCATGCCG
>CABRLT010000025.1 GCA_902471785.1 uncultured Collinsella sp. | reverse complement strand
TAAGGCACCTCGCCGGGATAGACGAGCTCGATGGGGTCGAAGTCCTTTTCGGCCTCGGCTGCGAGCACCTCAAAGAACGTTTCCTCGTCGGCCTTCATCTTAAACTGCATAAAGTACGGGCGTGACGGATCGAGCCCGCGAAGGCCAAGCTCCGCGGCGCATTTAATCTTGAGCATACGTTCGAGCGCCAGAAAGGCGTAGCTGCCCAGCCAGGGGAAGAGTACCCAGGTGTCGCCGCCCAGGTTGATAAGCGGTTTAGTTCCCGCGCCCGAAATCTCGGCGGTATGACGAGCCTGTGCAAGGCGTGCCCGTGCGTTACCCATAAGGTACGGATATGCTGCGTGCTCGTTGAGCGCCCTGCGCATACGCTCGAGTACATGTGTGTTGATGTCACCGGGGCAGTCGCCAAAGTAGGCCGGCACACGGCCCTTGACCTGCGTGGCAAAGACGGTGTGACGCTTCCAGTCCACTTCCTCGACAATCCAGCAGTGCCCGGCTATGGCGATGCGCTCACCGGGCGGTGGGGGATTGACGATCGTGCCCAACTCGGCCGACTCGCTGCGAACGGTGAACTCCTCGTTTTCCTGGAACACGGCGTAGAACTTAAAGTTGTTAATGATGCGCTCGCCCGCGAGACCCACGATGAGTCCGCCGCCCTCGGTGACCTGGATGTGGTCGATCTTAATGAGGTGACGCAGCAGTACGCGATAGTCATCGGCCGAGACGCGGTGGAAATAACTAAGCGTGAGCACGCGTTGGGCAAGTTCGGCCGGTGTGAGCTCTCCGGTGCTGGCGAGGGTCGACATGGTCTGGTGATAGAGCAGACTGTAGGGGAGTCGATCGAGCTCGGGCGGCTCGACCCACATAGTCTGGTGGTAGAGCAGGCTGTAGGGGAGTCGATCGAGCTCGGGCGGCTCGACCCACTTTTCCTCGCGATAGAGTTGTACGAGCGCGATGCCCTGCAGGAGCTTCCACGGAATGGTCTCGGGCATCATCGTGCGCGGCTCGGGTTCCTCCTCGCGCATGACAAACCACATCTCGGGCGGAAGGTCGCGACGGCCTGTGCGCCCCATGCGCTGCAAAAAGGAGCTGACGGTAAACGGCGCGTCAATCTGGAACGCGCGCTCCAGGCGACCGATATCAATGCCGAGCTCCAGCGTAGAGGTGGTGACGGTCGTCTGCGCCTGTTCCTCGTCGCGCATGAGCTCCTCGGCGGTCTCGCGTAGCGATGCCGAGAGGTTGCCATGATGGATAAGGAAGCGGTCTGGCTCGTGCCGGTTTTCACAGTAGCTGCGCAGCATGGAGCACACGGCCTCTGCCTCCTCGCGCGAGTTGGCAAAGACCAGGCACTTGCGGCCGCGGGTATGTTCAAAGATGTAGCCCATGCCGGGGTCGGCGTTGTCGGGTGCGGTGTCGGTGGGGTTGAGCAGTGCCTGCTCGGTCGCTCGTGGGATGTCGACTTCGCCCTCGGGGGCCGAGGAAGTGCGACGGTCTTTGGGAGCGGCCTTGCCCCGTGCCTGCTCGCGACGTTGGCGGCGTTCCTCCTGTGTGAGTTGTCCGCTGTGGCGCACGTCTTGGACACCGGACGGCAGTGCCGCGGGTGGTGTCGCCTCAATGTGCTCGCACGCGAGCACTTCGGCCTCTTGAGGACCCGCACTCTCGAATCCCCGCTGCTGCGCCTGGGGACCCGAGTTGTAGAAGTGCTCCATGGAGATACGCCACACGCGGCGCGGCTCCTCAAAGCGGGGGATGACGCAGTCGCGTCCCGTCCCCTGCGACAAGAAGGCGCCCGTGCGTTCCGGGTCCCCGATGGTGGCCGAAAGGCCAATGCGCCGGGGCCGCACGCCCGCCATGCGCGAAAGACGCTCGATAAGGCAGAGCGTCTGCCCGCCGCGGTCACCGCGCATGAGCGAGTGGACCTCGTCGATGACCACATAGCGCAGGTCGCAGAACATACGCGGGATTGCCATGTGCTTGTGGATCAGGAGTGCCTCGAGTGATTCGGGCGTAATCTGTAGGATGCCGCTTGGCTTTTTGATGAGCTTTGCCTTGTGCGACTGCGAGACATCGCCGTGCCAGTGCCAGACGGGGATATCGGCCTCTTCGCACAGATCGTTGAGGCGAACGAACTGGTCGTTGATGAGTGCCTTGAGGGGGCCAATATAGAGGGCGCCAACGCTTGCGGGCGGGTTCTCCCAAAACTCGGTCAGGATGGGAAAGAAGGCTGCCTCGGTTTTGCCAGATGCCGTGGATGCCGTCAGGAGCACATTGTCTTGCGTGTTGAAGATGGCATCTGCCGCCGCAACCTGGATGGAGCGCAGACTCTCCCAATCGTGGGAGTAGATGAAGTCTTGGATAAACGGGGCGTAGCGGTCAAAGGCGTTCACGGGGCCTCCTCTCATCAACGGGCTGATCAACGCAACGGGCAACGGTTCGATATCTTGCAACATCGGCGTTTGCCCAGATAAAACCTACCAAAAAAACCTGTCCCTTTTTGGCAGGTTAGATGGTGAATTCGGCAAAGTTGCGGTCGTCGTCCGCGGTGCCGGTGTCGTCTGTTGCTGCTGCCGGCGCCAGCGCGTTGCCGCCGACGCTTTGCAGCAACTCGGCCACGTTGGCGTCGGGGTTTTGGCATAGGATGTCGAGCAGCTCGATAAAGTCACGAATGACTTCACGCGGCGTCAGATGTGTGTCGGCCCCCACGCGGCCAAACTCAATCTTGAGGAAGTCCACCAAGTCGTTCTCGGTAAGCGTGGGCGTCCAGCCAAAGTAGCCGGCATGAATCTGCATGAGCTTTTCGATGAGCACCAGCAACTCCTCGTAGGTGAGTGGCTGCAGGCGGATGATGGGCGCGAGCATGTCCTTAAGGTCCTCGCGTGCAAAGCGGCCCTGAGCGAGTCGACTTCGCAGGGCCTCGTAGGAGAACACGCCACGGCGGCGGTCTTCGATGGAGGTTGGCGTGCCGCCCATGATCATGCCCAGATACTGCGCCTTGCCCTGGAGCGTGTCGTTGTACATGGTCAGGATCTTCTCGTAGTTGTATTGGCGTGTGATGGCGTTGGGAATCTTATACAGATTCACGAGCTCGTCGATGAGCACCAGCATGCCCTTGTAGCCGCTGCAGACCAAAAAGCGCGCAATGAGCTTAACGTAGTCGTACCAGTCGTCATCGCTGATGATGGTCGAGGAGCCCAGCTCGGCGCGTGCCTCACTCTTGGTGCGGTACTCGCCGCGAATCCATTTGGTCACGCGGCTCATAGCTTCTTCGTCGCCCTCGGATACGGCCGCGCGGTAGCGGCGGAGCATGCGGGCGAAGTCGAAGCCGTGGACCATTTCCTCGAGTGGGGCCAGTTGGGCATTGACGGCAGACTCGTCGGCATCGGCACACGAGGCGACCCAGCGATCCAGGATAAGGTTGAGCGCACCGCCCTCGGGGCGCGTCTTGGTCGATATGTTGCGGATGAGCTCACGGTAGGTGGCAAGGCCCTGTCCCTGGCCGCCCTGCAGACGGCGCTCAGGGGATAGGTCGGCATCGGCCACGACGAATCCCTCGCCCATGGCGTGCGTGCGGATCGTCTGGAGCAAAAAGCTCTTGCCGGCGCCGTAGCGACCGACTAGGAAACGGAAGCTTGCGCCGCCATCGGCGATGAGGCTCAGGTCGGTGAGCAGAGCGCGAATCTCGACCTCTCGCCCCACGGTGATATAGGGAAGGCCGATGCGCGGGACAACGCCGCCCTTGAGCGAGTTGAGAATGACGGCGGCGACGCGCTTGGGCACGCGGGGTGCTGCGGATGCGGTATCACTCATGGTCTAAGTATCCTCTCACGTCTGCTTCGTAGTCCTCGATAATGCGCGGTCCTGCCGCGCCAAATTCAATTACGGTGTCACCCACCAGGTCAAAGAGCGCCTCGTTGATGGTATCGACGAGCATGTCCTCGCTCTGGCCCGAGTGCGCCACTGCCGCTGTCGCTTGCGCTGCGTTTTGCTCGAGCAATGCACGCAGATACGCGGTTGCGGCAGGCGCGAGTTCGGTCGCGGCGTCAGTGGACGCAGCCGCTGCGAGCGGGGGTGTCGGCACGAGAAGCGGCGCCACGACACCAAACTGTTCGGTGGAAATGGTCGGCTCGTCGGTCAAGTCCTGCCGAATGGGTGCCACGACCGGTTCGACAATCGCGTCGGTTACGGGCTCGGCTTCCGGTTGCCCTGAGTCCGCTGCCTCGGCTTCCACAGGTGCGCCGTCCTCGCGCTCTTCGTCGATTAAAAGTGCTTCGCGCGTTTGCGCAGCGGCGCTCCGAATGTGCCCCAGCTGACTCAGATCGATATCGATCTTGACGGGCTGGTGTGCGGCGTCCCACGAAAGCCATGCCATGATCTCGTCATCGATAATCTTGGCCAGATATTTGGGGACCTTTTCTTCCTTAAGGGGATGGGCGGGGTCCAGCGCCAGGCGCAGGCGTTGGTCGCAGGCGCGCATCATTTCACCGAGCTTGCTGCTCTTTTGCCTACTACCATGGATACGCATACATTCCCAAAAGCCGTTTTGGCAACGGTAGATGTGGATGGGATCCAGGCGGTATTCGCAGTCCTCGTGGCGCTCGGGCGCAAAGAATACGGCCGAGGCAAACATGGTGTAGGGCATGGCCGTCTCCTCCCCAAACAAGCTCGCTACGATGCCGGTCTTTCGGTGCGTGTCATAGTAGCGCGCCATGCGGACATACACGGCGCATGCCACGTGGCGCAGATCGCGGTGGTGGCTGCGGTCGAGCCGCGAGTTACTTAGGTTGTACGTGGAGAGGGCGTTGATGGCGGCCATGAGTCGCTCCTCGCGCACCTCATCGGGCGGAAGGGGGAGCGTGGGCTCGGAGGTTTTGCGACGTTTGGGGGTCTGGTCGGACGGTGCCGGTGCCGGTACAAGGTCTCGTGCCGCGCGCCGCAGCTCGATAAGGGCGTTATCGAACATGACGGTTTTAGAGTCGCGGAGCAGCTTGGGGTCGAGCCCATGGAATACGGCGTAATCCTGCAACCACACGCGTGCAAACCGATCAATGCCGGGCTCGAAGGCGCGATAGACATCCCAAAAGGCCTTGATCTTGTTAAAACCGTCGAGCGGGTCATCTACGCCAATGCCGCAAATCAGCTCATAGAGATACAGAAAGGCAAAGGACGTAGACGTTTCCTCGACGGTTCCGCGGCGCACTTGGGCACGCCAGGTAAAGTAGCCGCGCAACTGCCGGTCGCTCATGGCATTGTAGGTGGGAAAGTACGACTTAAAGGTGCCGTTGTAGGGACAGTCGTCCTCAAAGTCGGCCATCAGCAGGCCCTGGCGGTAAAAAAGCTCGGCTTCCGAAAGCCAGCGGCCCGCACCGCCCTTGGGGTCATCCTGCCAGCGCGATATCTCGCGCATTTTACGGTACTGGTCGGGGAGGAAATTCTGCATCTGTCGGCCGGTTTTGAGAATCGGCTCGTCTGCGTAGACTTCATGTGAGAAGCGGGCAGACTGATGGGTCCGGGCCTCGGCCATAATGCGCTCGATGAGCATCTTGATGTCCTGGTCGGCCACCGCTCCTCCTCTCGAACGCAGCTACGGTGACCTCATATCATAGCACAGCATCAAACAGGTGTTCGAGATACCGCTGCGTTGATAGATTTAGAACAGGAGGGCGTAGATGACGGCGATGACGACGGAGGGGAGCATATTGGCCGTGCGGAAGGTCTGAGGACGGATGAGGTTGACGCCGACGCAGAAGATGAGCATGGAGCCTACGAGCGAAAGGCTGTCGAGGGCTGCCGTAGTCATGATGGGGGAGAGTGCGCCGGCAAACAGCGTGATCGTCCCCTGGAACACGGCGACGGGCAGGGCGGAGAAAATGCAGCCGCGGCCAAGCGACGCCGTCATGGTGCAGACGATGATGCAGTCCAGTGCGCCCTTGAGGGCAAGCGTTGACCAGTCGCCGAGCAGGCCGTCCTGGATCGATCCCACAATTGCCATGGCGCCGATACACACGGTGAGTGAAGTCGAGACAAAAGCGTTGGTGAACTCGTTATCGCCCTCACTGCCGGTCTTGCGCTTGAGCCATTCGCCAAGGTTCTCGATGGCGGCTTCCAAGTTGACGGCCTCGCCGATGAGCGAACCGAGCGCAAATGAGACGATGAGCATGGTGGTGCCGGTGGTCGCTAGCGCCTTCCCATCGATAAGGAGCATCTTTTGCATGGTGCCGCCAAGGCCGATAAACAGGACGCACAGCCCCGATGCTTTCATGAGTGTGTCTTGGATGCGCGGTGTGATGAAGCGGCCGCCCGCTAATCCCAAAAGACCGCCCGCAACTAAAAGCACAACGTTGATGATTGTTCCCAAGCCCGGCATGAGCCCTCCTGTATTGATGCCAACGTGGCAATCGTAGCAGAACGAAATGCGAGGCACATCGCGACTCATCTAATACGTTATATAAGTGGTGTTAGGAATGATGTGCAGCATTTAAGCCTCAGGTGGTTGTCGGGACATAGGGATAGTATTCAAAGCGCAGTGTCATAAGCCGCTGCGGGGATTCAATAGCCGCGGCGATGATATTGGCATCGCGGGCACGATCAAACCCTTCGAGTTCGATCTGATACGAGACGTCTTGCATAATGTCCAGACGTCGCCAGGCTAGGAGTGTGTCACCATCGAATTCCAAGGTCTTGCCTCCGTCTGGAGCAACGGCGTATAGACGCAGCTTGGCGGTGGTTGCAGGGTCGACAACCGTGACCTTTTTAATTTCGTTTCGAGTATTCTTGGCGCCCAACAAGGTGAGCAGTGTTGGGGCCACGACCTCGCCCGATGGCAAAAAGACGACTTCGATGGATTCGGGAAATGCGATGATAGCCGACTTGCGGACGGGCTGATTGGCGGCGGCAACTTCGATGTTCGCAGCGTCGATGACCTCTGTGTGGTCGAGTGCGGCAAGCACGCAACAGTTACCTTCATCGATCTCTTGAGGATCAGCAAGCCCCAGACTGTCCGCGAGCTCGGGATCGTTTGGATCGGCAGCGGGCTCATTCGGTGCTTCGAAAGAAGCTGGGGTGCTGTTTGTCGGCGACGGCGTGTCGCCCGCACCTGCTTCTTTATCCGCGCTCTCTTCTTGTATGGTTGCGTTGATGGGTTCGTCGTTTGAGGGGAGCGTCTTGGCGTCAAGCGCGGAGGGGAGAATTCCGATGGCTCCGGATCCGTTCCACTCCATTTCGAGAAGCGCCGGGTCGGCAAGAATGCGTTGCCTGCTTTGCGCGTGGGCATCGATTTCAATAGGGCCTGCCTCTATCCCTCGTGTAAGACTGAGTGATCCGGCTGGCTTCTCGAAATGAGCGTTTGTGTCTTTGGCGCTGACGGCGTAGAACAGCAGGGACGCTTCTCCCGCCGCGATGGCATCGGTGCCGGCTTTGGTCAGTCGCAACGATGCCGTGAATGAGAGGGTGGGCTGCGCATCGTCTGCATTCGCGGCGGCGCAGCCCAGACATATACCGCCTCCTTTCTCGAAAAACGTACCGTCGAAGGCGACCTTCGCTCCGTTCGCCGAGTCATCGACCGAAGCGATGTCGATGCGCAGCTCTAAATTGCATGGATCGCCATCCGCATCGAGCACAACCGAGCGCCACATGCAGACGGCGCACCCCGCCTGGGAGCCGTTTGCCTTGTTCGAACGATTGATATCCACGACTATCGAGCCGTCCGTATTACGACGAAGGCATCCCGAGGTTGAGATTGCGGCTTGTGCGATCGAAAAACGCTTACACGCAATGGCACTCGACGGATTTGGTGCGGAGCTTAGGGCTGCTGGTAAGGAGTCTGCCATGACGGGAGTCGCCCAAGCGGCGACGGGCGTTCCGGTTGCGAGCGCGCCGCAGAGTGCGACGACGGGCAAAAGGTTCTTTGATGCCATGGGGTCTCCTTAGCTAATTTAGTGCGGCCTGTCCGTGTTTTGTTTCTGGCTGCGTTTGATGTGCAGACCGAGGCCGGCGGTCCCCGCGCCTGCTGCTGTTCCCGCGCCTGCTGCTGTGGCGCCTGCTGCCAAGAGCCATCGTCTGTCGCCTGTCTGCGCCAACGGTTCCTCGCGGTCGCCGCGGTCGAGCTCCGAGAGGTCGACCGTCACTTGCGTGGCGGCCTGCGCCTGTTCTTGCTGGGCAAAGGCCATGGCTGGCCCAAACGCTAGGATGCTGACGGCGGCGGCCAGGGCGACAGCCTTATGCCGTGTGCGCACCGGGCTCGACCGTCCAGGTGATCGTTGCAACCTGATCGCCTTCGCCGGTTACGCGGAAGATGTCGCGCGTGACGCGGGCGACGTTTCCGCTTGTCTTGAGCTTAATTTTGTCCTTGCCGCCGGCAATGCCCTGGTAGCCCATGTCGAAGGCTGCATTCTTGGAAAGATCGAGGCCCGTCCCCTGCGTTGCGGCGCTGGCGTTCTGGAGTGCGCCGTCGGGGCCGACCTTAAAGTCGATGGAGTTCTGTGCGGTTCCGGCTTTGGCGTCGGCAGCAATGGTCCAGGTGTTCATGGCGTCGATCTTCATGTTGGTGACATGGATGCCGTAGGCCGAATGATTGTCGATGGTGGTCGCGTCTTCTGAGGGGCCCTGAAGCGTGCCGTCGGCCTTGGCGACGAAGGGAATAACCGTCGGAACTTTGAACTCAACGTTGTCGATCTCGGTCCTGACCATTACTTTCGTGGTTCCAACGCGCCCGGCTGCCATAGCTGGCGTCGGGGCGGCGCCCATTGCGAGCGCGAGCGCGAGCCCTGCGCCCACGACGAGCGCTCTGGCTCCGTTCATGTTCCTGGTGATGTCCATGGTCGTTCCTTTCTATTCGCCGCGGGCCGTCCCCGCGATGATTGGACGAATGCTGGTGAATTGCGTGCGGTGCCGCGTCGGCCGGAAAAGCTAGTTCTCGGCTTGCTCAACCCGCACCTTGACACGTGTCGGATTGCCGTGGCTGTCGAGGGTCTTGGCATCGAGTGCCTGGATCTCGATGTACGCCTCGCCTTCTTTGATGTCGCCGGCGGGGCACGTTTCGATTGTCTTGCCGGTCTCGACCACACCGGATTCGTACATGGTCTCGTCGTTTTGGATGACGCGGAATCGCTGGGGAAATTTATTGTCTTGGACGTTTTGCACGTTGACGCGCAGCTTGCCGTCCTCCTGCAGCTGAGCGACCGGTGCGACCGAAATCGTCATCATGTTGTCGCGGACGATGGCGTCGAGCTCATCTTGGATTTCCTGACGCGTTTTGCCCTCGGCCGTCGTAACCGAAGCGCCCGCCTCGGGTACGGGCTGCGACTGCCAAGCGTATAGTCCTACGGCGACAAGGGCACAGACGATGGCCAAACAGGCAAGGATGAGCTTCTTGCGACGACCCAGGCCTGCAAAGTGGGGTGGCTTCTTCGCGCTCATGCGGCATCCTTGGCGGTATAGATGCGCGCAAAGGTGGACGGGTTCGCTCCAAAGAGCATGTGAAGCATCAGGCGGCGTGAGTAGACAAGCTCGTCGAAGTCGGGAGGGAGCTCGATGTCGTGGATATGCGCGATGCGGTGGGCGAGCGCCGAGAACGACTCGGGGTCGCAGATCACATCGGTGGTAACGTGGTAGACCGTCGTATCGGGGAATGCCTCTTCGTCGAAAGGCAGGAGATGGGGATCGTCGTCGACTTCGATGGCGATGCCGTACTGGGGCCAGTAATATGCCATGGGAACCTCCCTGCTTC
>CABRLT010000024.1 GCA_902471785.1 uncultured Collinsella sp. | reverse complement strand
TCTGACCGAGCTGAAGCATGTGCTCGAGCACCAGGTTGGGGGTGTTGGAGTGCACATGGATCTTGTAATCGGGATAGGCGCCCACGAGTAGCTCACAGTCGCCCATGGAACCAAGGAACTTAAGGCACTCGTCCTCGTCAAACGGGGCGTCGGCCTTAAACAGGAACTCGTTGCAGTAGCGGAACTCCGAGCCCTCCCAATCGTCGTTGGCCTCGATCTCAACGCGACCAAGGGCCGCGTCGCGGGCAGAGCCAGCGGAATCAAACGTGGCGGAGAAATCCTCGACAACGGTGCTGCGGCCAAGCGCGGCGGCAACAAAGTTCTCCAGGAAGATGGCAAAGCCAAAGGCGCCGGAGTCAACCACGCCGTTCTCCTTCAGAACGGGCAGCAGGTCGGGCGTGCGAGCGACGGACTGGTAGGCCTCGACGACGATGGCGTCGAGCGCATCCTCGGCAGAGAACCTCTTCTTCTCGCACTCGTCTGCCTTGGTCGAAACATCACGCAGAACCGTGAGGATCGTGCCCTCGATGGGCTTACGGACAGCCTGGAAGGCAACCTTGACGGCACGACGGAAGGCGAAGGCGATATTGGCGGACGTAATAGGCTCGTCGGCAGAGACAAGGCCCTCGGCCACGCCGCGCAGGATCTGCGACGTGATGACGCCGGAATTACCGCGGGCACCCATGAGGGAGCCGTGGGTGATGGCACCGGCGATGGCCTCCATATCGGCATCGGCGGGAAGGGCGGAAAGCTCCTTGGTCACCGAGGCGAGCGTGAGCGACATGTTGGTGCCGGTGTCGCCGTCGGGTACGGGGAAGACGTTGAGCTTGTTGATCTCCTCGGCCTTGTCGGAAACGGCAGCCGCAGCGATCGGAAAACAGGTGCGAATGGTCTTTGCAATCATGGGTATTTGAATCTCCGTTTTCGGATGCTAGTTCAGACGGCTCTTGAGCGCGTCGATGTGAATGCCGATCTTAAGGCTGGCGGGATCGATCTGGGCGATCTCCTGCAGGGTAAAGGCAACGGAGCTCGAAAGATTGTGGCAGACGGACTTCATGTTGACGCCGTTCTCGAGCACGACGTGAAGATCGACCGTAAGGCCGTTCTCGTCGGCGGAGACAAGCACGCCCTTGCGGAGGCGCTGACCGGCAAGCAGGCGCACGCTCTCGGCGCCCTGGAGCTGCTCAGCCATACCGACGACGCCATAGCACGTCATCGCGGCATAACCGGCAATATCGGCAATAACGTCGTTCGAGACGCTCAGGCTGCCGTTAATGGTCTCAGACACAAGAATCTCCTTATCTGGTGCTCGCGGCACCATCTCGTGGGAGCAATCATTGCAATATTCTACAACGACCGCGCCATGTTGAGGTGGCGGGCCTCGGGATTACATCCTCGACACGAAATGTTGATACGGTAACGTTCGCGAACGGCAATCGCGGCATGAAAAACCCGCCGCATAAGCGACGGGTTTTACAACCTGGCTCCCCGGGTAGGACTCGAACCTACAACAGCGCGGTTAACAGCCGCGTGCTCTACCATTGAGCTACCGAGGAATTTAAAGCCCAACGGAAAGGGCTGGAAAATTCTGGCTCCCCGGGTAGGACTCGAACCTACAACAACGCGGTTAACAGCCGCGTGCTCTACCATTGAGCTACCGAGGAATAGGTGCGTGCTCTCAAGCAACGAAGTTTATTATACGGACGAATCAGCTTAGGGCAAGAACTTTTTTAAGAAATTTTCCGACCTAGTCGTTGGACGTTCTTAAACGACTAGTCATTCAAGAACGTCCCCAACGACTACATGAAAGCGCCCCCGAGCGGATGTGCTTGAGGGCGCCTCTTGCTTAACTAGCTTTCGATATAGTCTTTGAGCTTGCTGCTGCGGCTCGGGTGGCGAAGCTTGGCCAGGGTCTTGGACTCGATCTGGCGGATGCGCTCGCGCGTGACGCCAAACTCGCGGCCAACTTCCTCGAGCGTACGGGGATGCCCGTCGACAAGGCCAAAGCGCAGCTCGATAACCTTGCGCTCGCGATCGGCAAGCGAATCGAGCACCTGGGTGAGCTGCTCCTGCAGCATGGAGAAGCTGGCCGCATCGGGCGGAACGATGGCCTGAGAGTCCTCGATGAAGTCGCCCAGCTGAGAATCCTCTTCCTCGCCGATGGGGGTCTCGAGCGACACGGGCTCCTGCGAGATCTTCTGGATCTCGCGGACGCGGTCGGCGCTCATGTCCATCTCGGCACCGATCTCCTCGGGGGTCGGGTCGCGGCCCAGGTCCTGAAGGAGCTGGCGCTGCACGCGGACGAGCTTGTTGATGGTCTCGACCATGTGCACGGGAATACGGATGGTACGGGCCTGGTCGGCGATAGCGCGTGTAATGGCCTGACGGATCCACCACGTGGCGTACGTGGAGAACTTAAAGCCCTTCTGGTAGTCGAACTTCTCGACGGCGCGAATCAGACCGAGGTTGCCCTCCTGGATCAGGTCCAGGAAAAGCATGCCGCGACCGACATAGCGCTTGGCGATGGAGACGACCAGACGCAGGTTTGCGCTGATGAGCGCCTGCTTGGCTTCGAGGCCCACGTTCTCAATGCGCGTAAGGCGACGCATCTCGGCACGCGTGAGTTCGAGCTCACCAGCATCGGCAGCCTCGAGCTTCTCGGTGGCCTCGAGACCGGCCTCGATCTTCATGGCCAGATCGACCTCTTCGGAGGCGGTCAGCAGGTCGACCTTGCCGATCTCCTTGAGGTACATACGGACCGGGTCGCCGGTCAGCATCACCGTGGAGGCGTCGATGCCGCGCACGCGCGAACGCGAACGGGACGTCCGCACGGTGCGCTTCTTCTTGCTCTTGGAAGAACCCATCTCGGCGTCGGCCTGGCGGGCCATCTTGAGCTCGTGATCGTCGAGCGAGCCGGAATCGTGCTCGTCGTCGCCATCGAAATCGTCGGTATCGGTATCGTTATCGTCATCGTCGACGTCCATGGGGGCGTCGTCGTTACCGCTCGCGGAGATAATCTGGATGCCACTGTTGCGCAGCGCGGAATACACCGCGGTGAGCTGCTCGTCAGAAACATCGATATCCTTCAGGGCGACCTGAATCTCGTCCTCGGTTACCGAAGTCCTGTTTGAGCCGTTGCCCATGAGCTTTGCAACGTAGGATTCCAGCCCAGTACCCGTGCTCTCAGTCTTTTTTGGCACAGATTCTCCCTTCATAGTCCACAGGACTCAATACTTTAGCACACACATTGACGTCTATACCCAAAAAGAGGACTGGATATAGGCGAGAATACGCTGGTTGAACACAACATCTAGGCCTGTTCGGTTCCTGCGGTCTCCAAACCAATCAAACGGAACGGGTCCGCCACGCCGCCGATCGACTTTTGCAGCTCGCGTTGACGCTGCGAATCCTGCGCGGCCTGCACGGTCAGCGCGCGACGGGCCTCATCATCGAGCGAACGGTCCTGTCGCAGCTTGGCCTGTGCGGCACGCATGCGGCGCTTGATGGTGTAGAGCTCGAGCGTATCGAGCATAAACACGATGTTCGTCTCGGTGGGGTGCTTGCTCGTCGCCGAGATGCGCCCGACACTCACAAGCGTTGCCGCCTCGGGACACACCGAGCGTGCCGCATCCATGCAGGCTGCAGGATCGGTTCCCGGCGGCGTTGCCAGAACGGCCCATGCGATGGACGCGTGACGTGGGTCGACCCACTCGATGGAGCAGATGCGGTCGGCGTACGTGCGGAACAGGTCGGGGTAGCTCGTAAGCATCGTCAACAGCTCGCGCTCCCCTGCCAAGGACTTGCGCTCTAGATCGGTAAGAACCATCGGCGCCGCCGCAGCCGGTGCGTTCGAACCATCAGGCACAGGCACAGCGCCCATACCATCAGGCACATCGATCGGCGGAAGATCGTCGACGACCTCCACGGGCGCGGCACCGTAGGCATCGAGCGGGACGTAGTCGTACGGCTCTTCTTCGACCGGCGCGGACACCGGCGGCGTAGCGCCCGATGCCCAAGCACCGCGACCGGCATCGCGAGAACCCGACGTCCGACCGCCCGCGCTACCGGACCGCTCAGCCTGTGCCCGCTGGCGCTCATAGTTCTGCTCACGACGTCGTTCCGCATCCTCGCGCTTGGCGACATCGCGAAACACACGGCCTGAGCTCGCACGCACGGTCTCCAGATCCAAACCCAACAGGTCGGCAATCTGGATAAAGTACGTGTCGATCATATAGCTGTTGCGCAACGGATAGATAAGCGTCAGCGCATCCTCGAGCGCCTTGGCGCGACCGCCCGGCGTGGTGATGTCGCTCGACTCCTGCAGCGAACGGTAAACAAAGTCCATAAGCGGCTCGGCAGCGTCGATACGCGCCTGCAACGCCTCGCCACCATGCGCGGTGATGAACTCCATGGGGTCGTTGCCGTCGGGGAGCACCACGCAGCGCAGGTCCATAGAATCCTGCTCGATAAACTGAATCGCGCGACGGGCGGCCTTTTGACCGGCGGCATCGCCGTCAAACATATACACGATGCGCTTGGCAAAGCGAGTAAGCGTCTTGACGTGATGCTCCGTGAGGGCGGTGCCCAGCGTGGCGACAACGTTTTTAATCCCCGCTTCCCAACAGGCGATGCAGTCGGTATAGCCCTCTACCACGATGGCGGTATCCTGCGCGACGATAAACTCCTTGGCCCAATTAAAGCCGTAGAGGTTTCGCTTTTTATGAAACACGCTCGTCTCGGCGGTGTTGAGGTACTTGGGTTGGCCGTCGCCCATAATGCGACCGCCAAAGGCAATGTTGTGACCCTGCTCGTCAAAGATGGGGAACATCACGCGGTCGTAAAAGCGGTCGGCAAGCTGTCCGCGTCCACGGCTAACGGCAACGTTGGCGTCGATCATCTCCTGCGGGGTAAAACCCGCCTGGGACAGGTGCGACACCAGCGCGTTACGGCCCGGTGCAAAGCCCAGGCAGTAGCGGCGGCAGACGTCGCCGCCCATGCCGCGGCTGGCAAAGTACTCGCGCGGACGGCCGTCCTTACCGCGCATGAGCATGGTGTGGTAGAACTGGGCGGTCTCGGCGCACAGATCGTAGATGCGGGCACGCTTGGTGCCGCGCTCGCGGCGATCTCCGGTGTCATGCAGCTCAATACCCGCGCGATCGGCCAAGTAACGGATTGACTCGGGAAAGCTCAGGTTCTCGCGCTTCATGATATACGTGAAAACGTCGCCACCCTCGCCGCAACCAAAGCAATGCCACACCTGCGTGGCGGGGATAATGTGGAAGGACGGCGTCTTCTCGCCATGGAAGGGGCAGCATCCCCAAAACTCATGGCCGCGAGGCTTGAGCTCGACCGTTTCCTGCACGATGGCAACCAGGTCAGACGCAGCGCGTACCTGGTCTTTTTCCTCATCGCTAATCACGAATGCTCACCCCCTGATCGCCCAAGTTGTGACGAATATCCTCGATATTACCCTCGACGGTCGCGATCAACTCATCCAGCGAATCGAACACACGCGAGGGACGCAGCCAGCGCGTAAACGCCAGCGAAACGGAAGCGCCGTACAGGTCGCCCGTATAACCAATTAAATTAGCCTCGAGATGCGCAGATGCCGCATCGTCAGCATACGTTGGCGGCAGGCCGACGTTCACAGCAGCGGGCCACGCGGTGTCATCGACCAGCACCAGACCCTCATACACGCCATCGGCTGGCACCTGAATGCCGTCGGGAACCTGCAAGTTTGCCGTGGGAAAGCCCATGCCAGAACCCTCGTGACGGCCGCGAATAACACCGCCACGCACCATATACGGACGGCCGAGTAACCCAGCAGCAAGCTCCACATGGCCCTGTCCCAGCTCATGACGAATGCGGGTGGCGCAAATGGCCTCACCGCCCTCGCAAAGCAGGTCGTGACCATACACGTCAACGCCGTGCTCGGAACCCCAGGAGCGCATCTCGGCAACACCAGAAGCACCGCCACGACCCAGCCTAAAGTCACTGCCAACGCGAATCGATCGAATGTCGACCAGACGCGACACCAGCGAGAGAAAATCAACATGGTCAAGCGCCGCAACCTCAGGCGTAAAGGGAACGGCCACCACCGCATCGACCCCGGTTTGAGCCAAGGCATGCAGACGGTCGGCCGTCGTCATCAATTTTTGAGCGGGCGAAGGGCTCACCACAACGTCCGGGTCGGGATCGAAGGTAACCACGACCGCCTTACAGCCATGGGCACGGGCATCACGGACAAGCGCTTCGATGAGTTCCTGGTGTCCACGGTGAACGCCGTCGAACACGCCAATGGCGATTGAAGCGGCACCCAAGTGCTCACACTCATCAAACGTATCGGCAGCAACGATGCGAGCCTCGTCCGACTCGCCCGCGAAAAAGACACGCGCGAGCTCGCGAGCGGACAACATCATCGAACACCGCCGATTGCCTGCGGAAACACGTGCTCCATGACAAAGCGGCCGCCCTCAATGCGGGCGAGCGCCTTGAGTCCCCCATCGAGCACCAACGCAAACGGCGCCTTCGAGGAATCGAAATCGGCAAGCGCACGCTCAACGGGAATGCGTCGGCCGCAGAGCAGGTCGTCGGCAAGATTGCCCGGCAAGTCAACACGTGTGGCGCCCAGGGCCGCAATGGGATCCAGGGCAAAGCCAGCCGCGGACTCGGGAGAAAGCTCCTCGACCGCATGACAAGCGCCAATGGAAACAACACCGGAAGCCGTGCGGCGCAGCGCGGAAATATGCGCGGCGCTATCGCAAGCGCGGCCCAGGTCGCGAGCGAGCGCACGGATATAGGTGCCCTTGCTCACCGAGAACGCCACGGTCCACACACACGTATCACCTTCGCCGCCCACGGCGATCAGGTCGGCGGCATAGACCTCGACGGGGCGCGGAGGTAGGTCCACCGCATTGCCCTCGCGAGCAGACTTGTAGGCGCGAACGCCATTGACCGAGATAGCAGAAAACGCCGGCGGCACCTGCATCTGCGGGCCCAGCATGGCGGCCAAGCGCTCACGAGCATAGGCAGGATCGCGGAGCTCGTTGGCAACAGCCACCGTGCGGACCGCCTCGCCCTCCGCATCATCGGTATTGGTCTCGGCGCCAAACGAGATGTCGGCGACATAGCTTTTGGTATCGAGGGTTAGCATGCCCAGCAGACGAGTAGCCTGGCCCACGCCCACCACCATGACGCCGGATGCCATGGGGTCGAGCGTGCCGGCATGGCCGACGCGCCGCTCATGGAGGGCGCGTCGGCATTGCGAGACCACATCGTGGGACGTGCAGCCCACCGGCTTATCGACGGCGAGCAGCATATTCAGTTGAGAAGGCGTACGACGAGCCATGTACCATCCAAAAAGTTAAAGCTCGACGGTCACCGAAGCGGGATCCTCCCCCACCAGCTCGGCCAGCATGGGAAGTGCCACGGCGAGCGTCTCGCGAATTGTTCCGTTGTTGGAAAAGCCGGCGGCGGCATGATGCCCGCCACCGCCAAAGTTGGCAGCAATCTCGGACACATCGAGGTCGCCCTTGGAGCGCAGGTTGCCGCGCACCTTGGTATCGCCGTCGATGCCCTTTAAGAACAGGCAGACCTCGACGCCCATCACCGAACGCACCACATCGACCAGACCGTCACATTCATCCGAGGTGACGCCGCAGGCCTCAAGGTCGCTCTGGAAGGCATAGCTATACGCCACGCGCCCGTGCGCGACCGTCTTGATACGGCCCATGACAATGGACTTGAGGTGCAAAAACTCGACGCGCATGCTCTGATAGACCTCGAGTGCGACACGAGCCGGATTGGCGCCATGCGCCACCAGGCGCGAAGCAGCATGGAACGCGGCAGCATCGGCGTTCTGGTACTGGAAACGACCGGTGTCGGTCACCAAGCCGCACAGCAAGCAGGTCGCGACGCCGTCACGTGCGACAATGCCGCAATTGTCCAAGAAACGGTCGATGATCATGGCGCAGGCCGCGGCATCGACGCGCCTCAGACTGAGCTCGGCAAACTCCTCGCGCGCCGGATGATGATCGAAGCACACCACATGCTTGGAGCGACGAAGCACCTCGGCAGAATTATTGAGGCGCTCGACGACCGGTACGTCCACCGAGATGAACAGGTCAGGATTGCCGGCGTACGCAGATGCCGGCACCAGGCGATCGGAGCCTTCCATAAAGCGGTAGATACGCGGAACCGGGTCATCGTCTGCCAGCAGCAGCGCAATGTCCTTGTTGGGGAAAAACTTCATGAGCGAAAGGCCCAGACCCAATACGGAGCCCAAGGCGTCGCCATCGGGAGAAGTATGTCCCGAAATCGCAATGGAGGACGCACCCTCGATGAGCTCGAGGATGCGTCGCTGAATATCTGCAGACTCGCACGAGGCGAGGTCGGCGGAATTAGTCATCTAAAGCTGCCTCCTGGGCGGCATCCGCTATCGGATAGCCGTCCTCGTCCTTTTCGATCGCAAGCGTGGCGGGAACGTTTTCCAGCGCACGCGTGATGCGCTCGGCCTCATCGGTCGAGCGATCGATGCGAAAATCGAGCTCGGGCGTAACACGCCAATCGAGCGAGCGAGCCAACAGGCTGCGAATACGGCCCTTAGCGCTAGCGAGCGCCTCCATGACCTCGTCGTAGCGGCTCGCATCGCACGACACGTACACGCGCGCGAACGAACGGTCCACCGCGACTTCGACCGCGGTCAAAGTAACCAGGTCGAGACGCGGATCGGAAACCTCAAAGAGCAGGATATAACCGAGCTTCTCGCGAAGCTGCTCGCCCAGTCGGCGGGTTGCCTGCGTTTGCTTCATAGCGCTACCCCCTACTCGGTACGGGCAACCTGGTCGATACGGTAACCCTCGATCTGGTCACCGGGCTTGATGTCCTGGAAGTTCTCCAGGCCAATACCGCCCTCGGAACCGCTCTTGAGGCTCTTGGCCTCGTCCTTGTAGTGGCGCATCGAGGCGATCTTGCCGTTGAAGACCACGATGCCGTCGCGCACCAGACGCACGGAATCGGTCGCGGCGATCTCGCCCTCCTCGACGCGGACACCGGCGGCGATACCGACTTTGGGCACCTTGAAGGTGTCCAGGACGGTCGCGGTACCCGTGGCGACCTCGACCTCGGTGGGCTTGAGCATGCCGATACGGGCGGCGTCGAGCTCCTCGAGGCACTTGTAGATGACGTCGTAGCAACGGATCTCGACGCCCTCGCGCTCGGCGGCGGAGCGAGCCTTACCGTCGGGACGGACGCCAAAGCCGATGATGATGGCGTTGGAGGCGTCGGCCAGGACGACGTCGGTCTCGTTGATGGCGCCAACGGCGGAGTGGATCGTGTTGATACGAACCTCGGACTGATCCATCTTGTCGAGCGAGTCCTGAAGAGCTTCGATGGAACCCTGGACGTCGGCCTTGATGATCAGGTTGAGCTCCTTGACCTCGGCGTCGGCGATGGTCTCGAAGAGGTTCTCGAGCGTGACGTGCTTGACGCGGCTCTGCTCCTCGATACGGGCCTTCAGCGAACGCTCGTCGGCCAGGGCGCGTGCCTCGCGCTCGTCCTCGAACACGCGGAACTCGTCGCCGGCGTTGGGCACGGACTGCAGGCCCAAAATCTCGACGGCGTCGGAGGGACCGGCCTCGGTGACGGCGCGGCCCTTGGGGTCGAGCATGGCGCGGACGCGGCCGTAGGTAAGGCCGGCGACCAGCGTATCGCCCACGTGCAGGGTACCGCGGGTCACGAGCACGGTA
>CABRLT010000023.1 GCA_902471785.1 uncultured Collinsella sp. | reverse complement strand
CCAAATGGTCGCGGGCGCTTGACGAGGTGCCTTTTGGCTGTGTGGCGCGGGGCCTGGCTACTTGGTCTTGGCAACCAGCAGCGGGTCGCCAAGCTTGACGAGCGGGTTGCCGCCGATAAGCGTTCCAGACTCGCCGACATGGTCGATGCTCTTAAGACGATCGAGCTCGGAGACGATGACGGTCACGATGTCCTCGTGACCAGCGGCCTTAATGGCCTCGCGGTCGAAGCTGATGAGCGGCTGGCCTGCCTTGACCACATCGCCCATCTCGACAAAGCGGGCAAAACCCTTGCCGTTCATTTCCACGGTGCCCAGGCCAACATGGATGAACACGCGCAGGCCGTCCTCGGTAATCATGCCGATGGAGTGGTTGGTGACGGTGGTGGCGCCGATGCGGCCGTTGGCGGGCGCATAGATGGTGCCGGTAATGGGCTCGATGCCATAGCCCTGGCCAAGCATGCCCGAGGCGATCGTCTCGTCGGGAACCTCGTTCAGGTTGACGAGCACGCCGTTGACGGGGGCATAGATGACGCCTTCGCGGGTGGCGAAGCTTGCTGCGGGCGGAACGGACGCCTCGCCGGTCGAGGTGAAGGTGGACTTAAGCGAATCGAGCAGACCCATAGTTGCCTCCAACTTAAATAGGCGCATATCGCGCGTTTGGTTTGCCGGAAACGTTTCATATGTGTTTCGCGGCTTGGTCAACGCCCCCTATTCTACGCTGCTCGCGATACCTCTGAGCTGGGATTATGTGATATATCAGTTGGAGGGAAACTTATTGCCGGAGTGTTTCTGCGCCACGGGTTCAAGTGGGGTACGCTTGAAGGCGAAAAACAAGGGCGCATAATTTGCGCGAAGGGAGCACATATGATTGTCGAGAACCATGCGCTGTGGGGCGAGGAGCCGACCGAGGATTATCCGGCGACGTTTACGTATTTGGGTGCCGAGCCGTTGCCCGATAAACCGAATGGCCGCCGCCCCGCGGTGATTATCTGTGGCGGAGGCGGGTTTACACATATCGCTCCGCACGAGCAGGACCCGGTGGCGTTTGCATTTTTGGACCGCGGCTACCAGGCCTTTGTGCTCAACTATGTCACGAGTTCTACGGGTGACGTGAGCTTTCCGCACCCCCAGGCAGATCTTGCCAAGATGGTCGCCACGGTGCGCGCCAACGCCGACGAGTGGCATGTCGATCCTAAGCGCGTGTGCGTCGTGGGCTTTTCTGCTGGTGGCATGATTTGCGCCTCGCTGGCAACACAGTGGAAGACCGGCCCCTTTGCGGCACTTGCCGGGGCGCGTCCGGACGACATTCGTCCCGATGCCGTGGTGCTGGGCTATCCATTGCTCGACTTTGCCTATGTGCGCGACATACAGACGCGCGATCCGCGCATTGACTTGCGTGTGCCAAAGACGGGCGGCAAGACGGGGCGCGATTTGCTCAACGACTACCTGTCGATGGTGACGGGCGGCGAGGCAACTGACGAGCATCTGGCCGACATCTGCCCCACCACGCATGTTTCGCGTCAGATGCCACCGACCTTTGTGTGGGGCGTGTCCGACGACAAGACGGCGCCGATTGCGCAGGTCTACCCGTTTGCCCAACGCATGGCGGAGGAGGGCGTCGCTTGCGAGATGCACGTCTTTGACCAGGGAGGTCACGGCCTTTCACTCGGCAACGCCAACACCGCGGTCGACAACGAGGACAAACAGGTGGCGGTCCGCCCTTGGATTCGCCTAGCCTTCCGCTTCCTGGAGCGCCATCTGTAAGAGTCTCGGCATCCCAGCCCTTCAATAACTTGCGGTGAAATAGTTCCTATCTGGGGCATCAACCAGTCCATCCAGGAACTATTCCACCGCAACTTCGTTTTTGATGCCCCGCCCGGAAACTGCGTCCCAGTTTTGCCTTTCAAGGTGGGACGCAGTTTCCCATAGGGCCTCGACTGGGAAAGTGCGTCCCGTTTCGAGTGGGGATTCCGGGATGCATTTTCCGTAAGAGGCCTGTTTGGGAAACCATATCCCGTTTCGAGCCAGAATTCTGGGATGTAGTTTCCCCGAGAGGCCTCATCGGGAAACTATGGCCCTGAACTCTCCTGCCTGTCCCCATTGCGCCAATCTGCTGATTGAACGTCGTTGTGTGTTCACGCTATCATGCATGGTTACAATTGGTTAGCCATGGCAAACGGTTAGCCATGGTGAACATAAATACAACGCCCTGTGGGCGCCGGGGGAGGAACACGGACGTGAAGCTCGATACACTCGAGATTGGAAAGGACGCCGTTGTCGCATCGGTGGCATCGGACGATCAGGCACTCCGACAGCATATTTTGGACATGGGTCTAACGCCGGGCACCGAAGTCACCATGATGAAGTACGCCCCCATGGGTGACCCGCTCGAGATCCGCCTACGTGGCTACGAGTTGACGCTGCGCAAGGACGATGCCGCTCGCATCGAGCTCGTGGGTATTCACGACACCGATACGGGTCCGCGCGCTAACGCCGCAATCGGCACGATGGAGCATCCGGCTCTGGGCGAGGGGACGTATTCGCCCCGTGCGGCAAAGACGGCCGTGCCCGAGGGCGCGCCGCTGCACTTTGCCCTCGCCGGCAACCAAAACTGCGGCAAGACCACGTTATTCAACCAGCTGACGGGCTCCAACCAGCACGTCGGTAACTTTCCCGGCGTGACGGTCGACCGCAAAGATGGCACCATCCGTAACCATCCCGAGGCGAGCGTTACCGACCTGCCTGGCATTTACTCCCTGTCGCCGTACACAGGCGAAGAGGTCGTGAGCCGTCAGTTCATCCTTGACGAGCGCCCGGACGCCATCATCGACATCATTGACGCCACCAACATCGAGCGCAACCTGTACCTGACACTGCAGCTCATGGAGCTCGACCGCCCCATGGTCATCGCGCTCAACATGATGGATGAGGTGACGGCCAACGGCGGCGCCGTGGACGTCAACCTGCTCGAGAGCCTGCTGGGCGTGCCCGTTGTCCCCATTAGCGCTGCCCGCAACGAGGGCATCGGCGAGCTGGTGGATCATGCCCTGCACGTGGCGCGCTTTCGCGAGCGCCCTGGTCGCCTGGACTTTTGTGCGCCCGACGGTCCGGACGGCGGTGCGCTGCATCGCTGCATCCACGGCATTGCCAACCTTATCGAGGACCATGCCGCGACGGCGCACATCCCCGTGCGTTTTGCGGCGACCAAGCTGGTCGAGGGCGATGAGCTGGTAACCGAGGCGCTTCACCTGGACCGCAACGAGCTCGACGCCATCGAGCACATCATTACCCAGATGGAGGGCGAGGCTGGCACCGACCGCCTGTCCGCGCTGGCCGATATGCGCTTTAGCTTTATCGGCGACGTGTGTGGGCGTTGCGTCGTCAAGCCGCACGAGAGCCGCGAGCACGTGCGCTCCGTCAAGATTGACCGCATCCTGACAGGTCGTTACACAGCCATTCCGGCGTTCCTGGTGATTATGGGCCTCGTCTTTTGGCTGACGTTTGGCGTGATCGGCGCGGCGTTGCAGGGACTTATGGAGGACGGTATCGCTGCCATCATCGCCTCGGCCGATGCGGGCCTCAAGGCGTTCGGTACCAACGACGTAGTGCGCTCGCTGGCTGTCGACGGCGTGCTTACGGGCGTGGGCAGCGTGCTGACCTTTCTGCCGATTATCGTCGTGCTCTTCTTGTTCCTCTCCATTCTGGAAGACTCCGGCTACATGGCACGCGTAGCCTTTGTCATGGACAAAGTCCTGCGTCGCTTCGGCCTGTCGGGCCGCAGCTTTGTGCCCATGCTCGTCGGTTTTGGCTGCACCGTGCCGGCTATCATGTCGACCCGTACGCTCCCATCCGAGCACGACCGCAAGATGACGGTCATGCTCACGCCGTTTATGAGCTGCTCAGCCAAGTTGCCGGTTTACGGCTTGCTGTGCGGGGCGTTTTTCCCGCAGGCGACGGTTCCCGCCATGGTCTCGCTCTATCTGATCGGTATCATGGTCGGCTGCATCGCGGCTTTGGTGCTCAACCGCACGGCATTTAAGGGCGACCCGGTGCCGTTTATCATGGAGCTTCCCAATTACCGCCTGCCGAGTATTAAGACGACGGTGATGCTAGCGTGGGATAAGGCCAAGGACTTTATCACCAAGGCTTTTACCATTATCTTTGCCGCGACCGTGGTCATCTGGTTCCTTCAGACGTTCGATATCCGCTTTAATGTGGTCGCCGACCAGTCGCAAAGCCTGCTTGCCGGTCTGGGTAGCATCATCGCGCCGGTGTTGGCCCCGCTCGGTTTTGGCGACTGGCGCGCCTCGACGGCGCTCGTCACGGGGCTCATTGCCAAGGAGAGCGTCATCTCGACGCTCACGGTGCTTTTGGGCGCAACGTCGCCCGCGGCGCTGTCGACCATGTTTTCGCCGTTTACCGCCTACGTGTTCTTGGTCTTTACGTTGCTGTACCCGCCTTGTGTGGCGGCAATCGGCGCCGTCAAGAGCGAGTTGGGCGCGCGCTATGCCGTGGCCGTATTCGCGTTTCAGGTCGCCGTTGCCTGGATCGTGGCGTTTGTCGTGCATTCGGCGGGCATATTGCTGGGGTTGGCTTAGTTATGAATTGACGGCGCAACCTCTGTGTATCGAATTGTTTTCGGCCCCGCATCTGTACTGACGGATGCGGGGCCGTTGCTATATAATCGCCTCCGCTCAAAACGATTGGAGACGTTATATATGACTCAGACAAGGCAAGACGGCATCACGCTCAAGCAG
Source organism: uncultured Collinsella sp. (assembly GCA_902471785.1). GTDB lineage: Bacteria > Actinomycetota > Coriobacteriia > Coriobacteriales > Coriobacteriaceae > Collinsella. The sequence goes on along the minus strand of CABRLT010000023.1, from coordinate 5,264 downwards.
TGGCTCCCACTCGTCGGGCTCACCTGCTGTGCGTTCGTGTTCAACACGTCGGAGTTTATGCCCATCGGCCTTTTGACTGATATCGCCGCGTCGTTCTCGCTCACCGAGGCCCAGGCGGGCATCATGATCTCGGTCTATGCCTGGGGCGTCATGCTGCTGTCGTTGCCGCTCATGGTGTTTGCCTCGCGCTTCGAGTTCAAGCGGATGCTGCTGGGCGTGCTGGCCGTGTTCTCGCTCGGTCAGTTCCTGTCCGCTGTGGCGCCGACCTATCCCATCCTGGTCTGCGCGCGCCTGGTGGTCGCTTGCGCACATGCCGTGTTCTGGTCAGTCGCCTCGATTATGGCCTCGCGCCTGGTCGACACTCGCCACGGCGCGCTCGCCATCAGCATGATCGCCACGGGCTCGTCCATCGCGCAGATCTTTGGCCTGCCTCTCGGTCGCGCCATTGGCTTGGCCGTGGGCTGGCGCATGACGTTTGCCGTGGTCGGGGGCCTCTCAGCCATCGCGGTCGTCTACCAGGCAGCGGTGTTCCCGGCCATGCCGGCGGGTGAGCGCTTTACCGTCAAACAGCTGCCCGAGCTGCTCAAGAACCCGCTCCTCATCGCGCTCTACGCAGTCACGGTCTTCATGGCGACCGGCTATTACGCAAGCTACAGCTATATCGAGCCCTTCCTGGCGCAGGTCGCGCACGTCGATGCGGGCGCCATCACCATGACGCTGACGGCGTTTGGCTGCTCTGGTTTGCTCGGAAGCTGGCTGTTTGGCCGCCTGTTCGATGGGCATCGCTTCCCGTTCTTGGCTATCACGCTCTCCGGCGTGCCGGCGGCCCTGCTGCTCATGGGGCCGGCCGCATCGTCGCTCGTGACAGTGCTTGCCGTCTGCGCACTGTGGGGCTGCTGCGCCACGGCCTTCAATGTGGCGTTCCAGGCCGAGCTCATCAAGCACACGCCGGCAGATTCGTCAGCCGTCGCCATGTCGATCTTCTCGGGCCTGTTTAACCTCGGTATCGGCACGGGCACCGCAATCGGCGGCGCCGTGGTTTCGGGTCCCGGTATCGCTTGGATCGGCTTCGCGGGCGGGGCGATTGCCGTCGTGGGCGTCATCCTCGCCATCACCGTGCTGTTTCCGGCCATCCGCCGCGCCAAGCCCGTCGCCTAATCACGTCCCCTCATCAGTTGCGGTGGAATAGTTCCTGTTTAAGGCTTCTGAAGGCCCAGACAGGAACTATTCCACCGCAACTTATTTTGGGGGAGAGGATACAAGCTGGGCATACAATGGATGTCGTTGTGTTGAGCTTACCGGGAGGTTGCTATGTGGGCATACGAGACGACGTTCTATCAGATCTATCCGCTGGGCTTTTGCGGGGCTCCGCGCGAAAACGCCGCACCCGTTGCCGAGGACGAGCTTGCCCAGGCCGTCAACGTTGCTCCTAACCCCGATGCTCCCATTATGAAAATCGCCAAGTGGGCCGACTACATGCAGGAACTCGGCGTTGGCGCTGTGCTCATCAACCCACCGCTCGAATCTGATAGCCACAGCTACGATACACGCAGCCTGCGCCATATCGACCGTCGCCTGGGTGGGGACGCCGACTTTGCCGCCGTATGCGACACGCTGCATGCCCATGGCATCCGCGTGGTGCTCGATGCCGTCTTCAACCACGTCGGCCGCGGTTTTTGGGCCTTCCGCGATGTGCAGGAGCGCAAGTGGGACTCGCCGTACAAGGACTGGTTCCACATTAGCTTTGACGGCGATTCCTGCTATGGCGATGGCTTTTGGTACGAGGGCTGGGAAGGCCATTTTGAGCTTGTGAAGCTCAACCTGCAAAATCCCGCTGTGGTCGATTACCTGCTCGAGTCCGTGCGCCGCTGGGCCGAGGTCTTTGGCGTCGACGGCCTGCGCCTGGACGTTGCCTATATGCTCGACCGCGACTTTATGCGCCGCCTGCACGCCTTTACCCGTGAGCTCAAGCCCGACTTTGTGCTGATCGGCGAGACGCTCCACGGCGACTACAACCAAATCGTCAACGACGAGATGCTCGACTCCTGCACCAACTACGAGTGCTACAAGGGCCTGTACTCCAGCTTTAACTCGGTCAACATGTTCGAGATCGCCCATTCGCTGCACCGCCAGTTTGGCGGCGATCCGTGGTGCATCTACCGCGGCAAACATCTGCTGTCGTTTGTCGACAACCACGATGTGCCGCGCCTGGCAAGTATCCTCACCGACAAGTCGTGTCTGCGTCCCGCCTACGGCATGCTCTTTGGCATGCCGGGCATCCCGTGCGTCTACTATGGCAGCGAGTGGGGAATTGCCGGCGAAAAGGGTGGCCCCGATGGCGACTGGGCGCTGCGACCTGCGCTCAATGAGCCTGCGCCCAACGAGCTGACGGCGTTCATCACGCAGCTTGCGCACCTTCGCTCGGCCGACGACGCGGCTGCCCGTGCTCTCAACTACGGTGCCTATCGCAACGTGGTGATCCAGAATAAGCAGCTGCTGTTCGAACGCGCTTGTGACGGTGCGACGGTGCTCGTGGCGGTGAACGCCGTGGACGAGCCTTACACCTTTGGCACCGGCGAGCTCAACGGCTCCTTCGTCGATCTGCTTGCCGACGATGCGCCCACGGTCGAGCTGACGGGCACCCTTGAGCTTGCACCCTACGAGGTGCGTTATCTGCTGAGGGCCTAGCCCATGGCCGTGTCTGACGAGGGCTATCAACATATTGAGCATGGGTTTGAGCCCGTGTTTGACGAGCACTCGCGCGTTTTGGTGCTCGGGTCGTTTCCCTCGGTGCTTTCGCGCGCCAATGCCTTTTATTACGGCAACCCTCAGAATCGCTTTTGGCGTGTGATGGCCACGTGCCTCGGTATGCCTGTGCCGCCCAACGAGGGCGATCCTTTGGCAAGCGGTGAGCCCGCGACGCTCGATGCCTCCATTGCCGCCAAGCGGGCCATGCTGCTGAACGGCGGCGTGGCCCTGTGGGATGCAATCGAGAGCTGCGACATTAAGGGCTCGAGCGACGCGAGCATCCGCAACGTTGTGCCGGCACATATCGAGCGCATTACCGGCGCAGCTCCCATTGAGCAGGTGATATGCAACGGTGGTACAGCTGGCCGGCTCTACAAGCGCTATCTACAAGAGCGCACCGGGCTGCCGGCCATCGTTCTGCCGTCGACAAGTCCCGCCAATGCGGCGTGGCGTCTGGAACGCCTTGTCGAGCGTTGGAGCGGCGCCGCTGATTGGCAGGCTTTTTCGATTTAGCAGTTTGAGTGCTCGGCAAGATGCCTCATAACGGCGTGCCAGATCGGTGTGGGCAGTGCAGGCGTGGCGCGCACCATGCCGTCGGTGTCGACGCCGCCCGTTGCGGCGCCACTGAGCTTCTGCGCGTGTTCGACGGAACACCCCATACGAACGGCGCCCACGAGCTTGTCCATGGCCTCCGAAAACGGTCGCCGCAAGAGTCCCATGCGCGGGGAGCGACGAAGCGCCGCAATGCCGCTGCCAGCGCAGATGGCAACGCCGCCACACCACAATTGGTTATGGCGCTCACATGCCTTGTGCAGGCGAACGGCGGTCTCACGCGCCTGCTCAGTGCCCTGTTGTGCGGCTCGAATCGCGGCGTAGACACGCGTTCCCGTACCGCCAAAGCGCTCAAGCGCCTGCTCGATGGCTGTCAACGTCTTATCGTCAGCCACATCTTCAATGGCCAGCACGATGCCATCGGCAACGCTGCCGGCATCATCCGCCTTCAAGTCAACCGGGTGGGGGAGTACGGTGTCGGAAAGCCGGGCATAGGCGGCGATGGCATCCTGCAGGTCCCAAAGCAAAAACTCAAGATCGGCGCTTTCGGGAATACTGACAAACGCGATGTTATGCAGTGTTTTTGGTACATCGCCGCGCGCGGTCGTCTCCATGCCGCCTCCTTTCCGGTTGGTTTCCGTTTAGGTTACACCGTCTGGTGGCGCTCCGCCGCGCTATCCTAGTGCAACCCTTACGAAAGGAACGCCATGCGTCTGCCCATGAATACCTCGCTTGCCACGCTCAAGCCCTCCGGCATCCGCCGGATCAATGCGCTCGCCGCCCAGCATCCGGGATGCATTGCGCTCGCGCTCGGCGAGCCCGATTTTCCTACGCCCGATGTGATTAGCGCTGAGGTGACTGCTTCGTTGGACCGCGGCGACACGCACTATCCGCCCAACAACGGTCGCCCCGCCCTGCGCGAGGCACTGTCTGCCTACATGGGGGATGCGGGCCTTACGTTTTCGGCAGACGAGGTCATCCTGACCGACGGCGCGACCGAAGCCCTGTCGGCGACGTTTATGGCTATGCTCAACCCCGGCGACGAGGTCATCATCCCCACGCCGGCCTTTGGCTTGTACGAGAGCATCGTCGTGGCTAACCACGCCAAGGCGGTCTTTTTGGATACGGAGCCTGCGCAATTCCAGATTGACGAGGAGGCGCTTCGTGCTTGCGTGACGCCGGCGACCAAGGCCATCGTCATCTGTACGCCCAACAATCCTACGGGCTGCATCCTCAATGCGGCATCGCTCGACGCCGTGGCACACGTGGCAGAGCAGGCGGGCATCTACGTGGTCTGCGACGACGTATATAACCGCCTGGTCTATGTGGATGGCTACGAGCGCTTTGCCCAGCGCCACCCGGAGCTACGCGAGCAGACAGTAGTCATCGAGAGCTTCTCCAAACCCTGGGCCATGACTGGCTGGCGCTTGGGCTGGCTCGCAGCCGCAGCCCCCGTCATTGCCGAGATCGCAAAAGCCCACCAATACCTAGTATCGAGTGCCGTCTCCTTCGAGATGGACGCCGCAGCGCGAGCCCTGACCGTCGACCCAACCCCCATGCTCAAAGTCTACCGAGCCCGCCGCAAACGCGTGCTCGCAGCCTTAAACGCCATGGGTCTCGATGTGGTAGAGCCCGCAGGAGCCTTCTACACTTTCCCGAGCATCAAAAAGTTCGGCCTAACCAGCGAAGACTTCTGCATCAAAGCCATCAAAGAAGCAAACGTAGCCCTAGTCCCAGGCGACTGCTTCGGAACCGAAGGCCACATCCGCTTAAGCTACTGCGTTTCCGACCAAGATCTGGACGAAGGCCTAAATCGCCTGTCCACCTTCATTTCGACCTTATAGCCCAGCGGGACGCAACACATCAGCCCACCGACCCAAGCATTATGAGTGGGGGCGTCAGCCAACGAAAACCCGGGCTGCCCAAAGTCACCGCAGGCCGCGCCGCCGAAGGCCAGGCGCAAG